>JAQIDF010000233.1 GCA_027858145.1 Prolixibacteraceae bacterium
AAACTCGTATTTCGTAATTTGATTATATAACTAAAACTGACAGTTATGAAAAATACAATCAGATTACTTATTGCATTTATTTTTGCAGGTTTATTTTTTTCTGGGTGTGGAAATGGTTATGAATCTGTAAAAGTAGGTTTACTGATGCATGCTTTCGACAATGAAAGATGGGAAAAAGATCATGATTACTTCATCTCGAAAGTAAATGAACTTGGAGGAGAAGTTGAGGTTTATAATGCCGAGAATGATGCTATGAAACAATTAAAGCAGGCAAATAAACTGCTTGACGCGGGAATAAAAGTATTGGTTGTAATACCGGTTGATCAGTTTGTTGCCGGCGAAATAGTGAAGGCAGCTCATGAGAAAGGTGGCAAAGTTATTTCGTATGATCGTTTAATAAGAGATTGCGACCTCGATTATTATGTGTCGACCGATAATGTTGAAATAGGTGCGTTACAAGCCCGATATTTAACAGCGATAAAGCCAAAAGGAAAATATGCTTTAATTGGCGGTGCTGTAAACGACAACAATAGCCACGAACTTTATTTGGGACAAAGAAATGTTTTGCAACCTTTAGTTGAAAAAGGTGATATCGAGATTGTTTTAAATGTTTTTTTAAATGAATGGGATGAAAATGAGGGTTATAAAAACACACTCGAATTGTTGGAGAAGAATGTTGATATAGATGCTATTATTGCCGGCAACGATGAAATAGCAAGAGGTGTTATTCGTGCATTAAAAGAAGTAGGAAAACAGGACGGAATATTGATAGCAGGCATGGATGCTGATTTACCGAATATACAAATGGTAATTAAAGGCGAGCAAACTTGTACCATTTTAAAACCGTATGAAAAAATGGCTACTGCTGCAGCTGATATTGCTGTTAAAATGGCCCGTAATCAGAAGATTGGAAAGACATATAAGACGGTTAGCAATGGGGGGAAACTTGTACCCGCTATTTTATACAGCGGTATAATTGTAAACAAAGAAAATGTTAGTTATACTATAATCGAAGAAGGGTATCAGAAAGAGGAAGATGTGTATAATTAGCAATTCTCTTACCATTGGGTCAGTATTTAACAATTGAAATAATGGAATTTGCGAAGTCAATTTTGACATATTTTACGTTTTTCTAAACAAAATTCCAATCATCGTCTTTTTCATTATTTTTGCAGCATGATTACTGAATGTTACATTAAAGATATTTACCCGTCAACTACAGCCATTATCGATGTTCGCTCTCCGGGTGAATATGAGAAAGGGCATATCCCCGGTGCTGTAAATATCCCGCTTTTCACTAATGACGAAAGAGCCCACGTTGGCACGGTATACAAGCAACAATCGAAAGAAAAAGCCATAGAGCTGGGGTATAAATATGTAAACCCTAAACTGCAATGGTTTATCGATGAAAGTTTTAACATTGCCCCCAAAGGCGATGTTATTGTTCATTGCTGGCGTGGTGGCATGCGCAGTCAGTCGTTTGCAAAGCACTTATCTGAAAATGGTTTCAGCAAGGTGCAGGTTATAAAAGGCGGCTATAAATCGTACCGGCATTTTGTACTCAACACATTTGAAAATGAATACCCTTTAAGAATACTGGGCGGATATACCGGCAGTGGAAAAACATACATTCTGAATGAGCTAAAAAATTTGGGCGAACAGGTTATTGACCTCGAAGGACTTGCTAACCATAAAGGTTCGGCTTTTGGCGGTATTGATCAGCCACAGCAACCTACGGTAGAACAATTTGAAAACAACTTACATAAAGAATGGCTAAAACTTAACCATAGCAAACCTATATGGCTGGAAGATGAAAGTCACAACATCGGTTCTGATAAAATTCCCATGCCCCTGTATATACAAATGCGCAACTCAAATCTTTTTTTCCTTGACATTCCCAAAGAAGAACGTGCCAGGCACCTTGTAAGCGAATACGGGATATGCAATCGTAAACTACTGGCCGAATCGATACACCGAATTGCCAAACGCCTGGGGTACGAAAATGAGAAAAAAGCCATCGAAATGCTTGAACAAGACAACCTTTACGATGTTGCTTTAATCACTTTGCATTATTACGACAAAAGTTACCTTAAGGGCATGTCTACAAGAAATAAAGAAAAGGTTTATACCATTAAAGCTGACAGTATTAACCACAAAAAAAATGCTGAAATACTATTAAAATATTTTGACAAATATGGAAACGATTAAACTAACAAAATACAGTCATGGTGCCGGATGCGGTTGCAAAATATCGCCCAAAGTACTTAGCACTATACTTGAAACAACAACAGAGCCCAACATTGATGCACAACTTTTGGTTGGCAACGACAGCCGCGACGATGCTGCTGTTTACGACCTGGGCAACGGTACGGCAGTAATCAGCACTACCGATTTTTTTATGCCCATTGTTGACGACCCGTTTATGTTCGGGAAAATTGCTGCGGCCAATGCCATCAGCGATGTGTATGCAATGGGCGGAAAACCCCTTATGGGCATTGCTATTTTAGGATGGCCGGTTGACAAAATACCTGCCGAAGTAGCCCAACAAGTACTCGAAGGTGGCCGCGCAGCCTGCAAAGAGGCCGGAATAACCCTGGCCGGAGGACATAGTATTGATAGCCCGGAGCCAATATTTGGACTGGCCGTTACCGGACAAGTTGATTTGGATAAAATAAAGAAAAATGATACCGCAACAGCCGGCTGTCAGCTTTTATTAACCAAACCACTGGGTGTTGGTATTTTTACAACTGCCCAAAAACAACAAAAACTAAAGCCCGAACACGAGCATATTGCCCCGCAATGGATGTCGAAACTCAACAGCATAGGTCAAAAACTGGCCGAATGTAAAAGCGTTAAAGCCATGACCGATGTAACTGGTTTCGGGCTACTGGGACACCTTACCGAAATGTGCGAAGGCAGCAAGCTGTCGGCAAACATCAACTTCGATAAAATACCAAGAATTTCCGATGTTGACCAATATATTGAGCAAAATTGCATACCAGGGGGCACCCACCGAAATTGGGAAAGTTATGGGCACAACGTAGACCTTAATGACGAAAAACACAAAGCTATTTTGTGCGACCCACAAACCAGCGGTGGTCTTCTTATTGCCGTTGATAAAGATAAATTACAGGAAGTACAAGAAATTCTTCGCGAAAACGATATTGAAACAGAACCCTTCGGTGAAATGGTTTCACCCAACAATCAATTAATCCATGTTTTTTAATCCTGAACATATTTTAATATGACACAAGCAATCATTACCCTGATTATTTTATCAGCTATTGGATTATACACTTTTTACGCATACCTGAAATCATTCAGTATCTCAATGAAAACACTTATATTTATTTATGGTGTTTCATTGTCCGCAATGATTACAGGCTTTATACTTATGTGGCAAAGACAAGTTGAAAACTATGCAAATGTATCAACGCTCACAAATTTTTTAATAAGCATATCATTTGCTGTTTTCCTTGCACTATTTTTCTCAACAGTTATTTACTTTATCGCTGATATTATTCGTTTTATAAAATGGGGTATCAGGTCTATAATAAAAAGAAAAATCACCCGGTTCGTTTCACGGTCAAAAATCAGCGGTTTTATTGCCTTTTCGTTTAGTGCTCTCCTTTTAATATTAATCATGTATGGTACCATTTGGGGGTTTTCGCATTATAAAGTCCATACAGTTCAATTTCAACATGAAAAAATTCCTGAAGCATTCGATGGTTTCAAAATTGTACAAATATCCGATATGCACCTGGGCACATTTAGCAGTATTAAACAGGTAGAAAAAGGGCTAGAGCTTATTAAAAAGCAACAAGCTGATATTATTGTCTTTACAGGCGATATGGTAAACAACATTTCAACCGAAGCTTCACCTTATATTGAAGCTTTGAAAGAAATTACTGCACCATTTGGGAAATATGCAATTTTAGGTAATCATGATTACGCCCATTATGCCGGTGATTTAACTGAAATTGAAATGCAGACCGACACTGAAAACCTGCGTAAAATAATTAAACAAATGGGATTTGAAATGCTGAAAAATGAACACGAAGTTATCCAACAAAACAATGACTCAATAATACTTACCGGTGTTGAAAACTGGGGTATTGCACCTTTTCCGAAATATGGCGATTTAGATAAAGCCCTCAACGGGGTGAAGAATAACAAGTTTGTGGTGTTGTTATCACACGACCCTTCGCACTGGGACGAACAGGCATTACAGTACCCTGTTGATATTGCACTCACACTCAGCGGTCATACCCACGGCATGCAGTTTGGTTTTGAAGTTGGCGGGTATAAATGGAGCCCGGTGCAATACCGCTATGGTAAATGGGCCGGACTCTATCAAGACAATAAAAAATATTTGTATGTTAATCGTGGTTTTGGGGGCATTGGATTTCCGGGACGCGTAGGTATACGCCCCGAAATAACGGTTATTGAGCTAAATTCTAAAAACTGAGGACTTTCTTAAGATTTTTATAACCGCTTTTACTGACTTTCAGTTTCATATGATCGTTTTTCAGGATAACAATGTGCGTTTCCTTTTCATATTGCTGAATCTCATTAATTTCTTCAACTTTAACGATATAAGACCTGTGAATCCGCACAAATTCCGAAGGGTTCAGGTTGTTTTCAAAAAACTTCATCGTTTTTTGCTTTATGTATCGTTTATCTTTCGTGTAAATCATTACATAATCATCGAGCGACTCGAGATAACGAATTTCACCTACAGGGATGATATGAATTTTGCTTTTATCCTTTACCACTACCCTTTCGATATAATCCGATTCCGGTTCTTCAGTTAGTTTGTCGATGGGTGTTGCTTCAGTTTTATTACCGCTAAGTTTTTCTATGGCACGGTCGACGGCCTCAAGCAAGCGGGCTTTTGAAAAAGGTTTGAGCAAATAATCAATTGCATGCTGATCAAAAGCTTTGATAGCATACTGGTTAAAAGCCGTGGTGAAAATTATTTCAGGACGATAATCGTCCAGCAATTCAATCATTTCGAAACCAGTAAGTTTAGGCATCTGAACATCGAGCAATACAAGATCGGGTTTTTGTTCGTTTATAGCCTTTAATCCATCAAAGCCATTTTCACATTCATCAATTATTTCAACTTGTTCGTGCCCTTCTAAATAGTTCTTCACTAAATTTCGAGCTAAAGATTCATCTTCAATGATTATAGTCCTGATTTTCTTACTCATGACAATTTCTTGTTTTGTGGTATTTCTAAAGTTACGGTAAATATATTGTTTTCATCGCTAATTTTCAACAATGTAACATCGCCATATACAAGTCCCAGCCGTTTTCGTATATTATACAAGCCTATTCCCTCTCCTTTTTTTACATGTGCTTCAGGATCATAATTATTAGAAACAATGAAAATCAATTTTTCTTTTTCATTAAAAATCCTTGTTTTAATTTCAACCGAACTGGTTGTTTCATATACACCATATTTTATTGCATTCTCATAAATAGGTTGCAAAATCATATTGGGTATTAAACACTTTTCGCAACCATCAACGTTAAAACGTACCTGAAGTTTATCACCAAAACGCACCTTCTCAATTTCAAGATATAGCTTAATATGGTCAACTTCCTGTTCAACAGTAACCAGTTCATTTTGTTTGTGTTTTAGGGAATAACGAAGAAATGACGATAATTTTATAACCATCTCCTGCGCTTTTTCAGGCTCAGTTACCGTAAGAAACGACACCGAATTCAAACTGTTAAATAAAAAATGCGGGTTAATTTGAGATTTCAACTCATTTAATTGTGTTGAAGTCACCAACTCTTTTAGCCGCGCCTCTTCTTTCGATTTTTCTTTTAACCGGTCGTAATAAAAAAAGGTATAATAAAACACTAAAATAAGTATATAAACAAGGGCGCCTACACCTGCCTTTCCGGGCAAAACCCTCTTAAAATACACTTTAGCTGTATCAGCATCAAAAAGCAATATATCAATCTGGTTGGTAATCCACATCCATAACGAAACAAGGAAAAGCATGGCTACCAAATGATAAAGTACAATGTATAACTGGCTCCGTTTTTCATTTACACCGCCAATAACAACGTACCACACGCCAAGCCCTAATATTGCCATTACAAAGTTTGAAACAACAACATCAACCAACGTTACAGCAATATTTAAATCATAGATTGTGCGCTCAAAGTAATACTGGACCACCGATAAGATGATCCAGAATACAACATACCAAACTAATAACGCAGTGTTTTTAAAAAAAGGATGCTTCATCAGATCGGGCTTTTAATGTGCTTTGTCGTAATTACGTACTTCAGTTCCTCCAAAAATACATACTCCGCTTAAAACAATTGTTTTTGCAGGATTAGGTGAATAAGAAGGATCTTTAACCCTTAAATCACTATATCCGCCAAAAATTGTTGTCACCTTGTTGAGTACGGTCCAATCGTTTGGCACTTTAATTACATGACCACCAAACATTGTTGTTACTTCAATTGTACAACCATTGTGAGCAATTTCACTTTTTCTTAAGTCAATTTCGGCGCCTCCAAAAATTGCTGTTGATCGTCCTCCCTTAAAGTTGGAAGATACGACACTGATCTCACGGCCTCCAAACACCACAAACTCGTCAAAAAAATCATGATCAAATTCTTCATGTCCGCTATTAACTGTACCATCAGAGCTTCCTGCAAAGGTTCCTGATTGCGATCCTCCGAATTTCCGGCTGTAAGAATGATTTCCCCTGTTTCCAACATTAATGGATCGTTTGTTACTAAAAATCAGTGTTGTTCCGACTAACAGCAATAATGATGGCCAGAAGAAGCGTTTTATTTGCTCATAATCTTCAAAGATATCGGGCAACATAAAAAACACACCAACCCCCATAACTATAATACCGGCTCCACGATTTCCATTGAAGAACACAAAAGCGCCTATCGCCACCATTAACATCTTCCATGAAAGTAGAAAATCATAAATCTCCCAGTTTAAAATACCGGAGCGTTCCAGAATCATTATTAATCCAATAAATAATAGTATAAACCCAAAAAAGAACCTACTCCCATTTCCTTTGTGTTTCTTTTCCATAATCTGTAATTTTTATACTCCAAAAATAGGTGCTTTCATATTAGTACAAACCAATAGATCGATAAAGAAGCATAAATAATCGGTTAGTGGCGAAAAACCGGTTTCAGAATGCTACTCAATCATTGACAAAAATTCATCTTCGTTAATCATTGGTATTCCAAGCTTCTTTATTTTCTCTAGTTTTGCTGGTCCGATATTATCGCCGGCAAGCATATAACTTGTTTTTTTCGATATAGAACCAACATTCTTTCCACCGTTCTGCTCAATCATTTTTTTCAGCTCGTTGCGCGAATGTTTCTCAAAAGTACCGGAGATAATAATTGAAAGTCCGGCCAATTTATCGCTGGTTCCTTCAAGCTCTTCGCCCGACAATTCAAACTGAAGTCCTATGTGGCGCAGTTGTTCAACCAATTTGCAATTTTCTTCGTTGCCAAAAAAGTTGAGAATGCTTTCGGCGATACGCTGCCCTATTTCACTCACATCGATTAGTTGTTCGTAGCTTGCATTCATCAGATTGTCGATATTTTTGAATGCTGCTGTCAGTTTTTTTGCTACAGTTTCGCCAATATACCGAATGCCCAGAGCAAATAAAACACGGGCAAATGGCACTTTTCTCGATGCTTCGAGACCGTCTATTATTCGTTGTGCTGATTTCTGCCCCAAGCGCTCAAGCGAAGCAATGTCATCTATTTTCAAGCAGTACAAATCGGCAATGTTATTTACCAGTCCGTTATTGAAAAAAAGCTCAACCGTTTCTTCGCCCATGCCGTCAATATCCATGGCCCGGCGGCTAATAAAATGAACGATTTTCCCTTTTATTTGCGGCGGACATGTTGCCTGGTTCGGACAATAATGGGCGGCTTCTCCATCAATACGCACCAATTGCGTACTACATTCGGGGCATTTTTCGATAAATTGCACTTTTGCACTCAACGGATGGCGCGAATCGGTATCAACCCCGACAATTTTAGGGATAATTTCGCCGCCTTTTTCAACCTCAACAATATCGTTCAGGTGCAGGTCAAGTTTTTCAATAATGTCGGCATTATGCAGCGAGGCACGTTTTACGGTTGTTCCTGCCAACTGTACCGGATCAAGATTGGCAACCGGCGTAACAGCCCCGGTACGGCCAACCTGGTACGATACCGACAACAAGCGCGTAACCGCTTTTTCAGCCTTAAACTTATAGGCCACAGCCCAGCGAGGTGACTTAGCCGTTGTGCCCAAATCGTTTTGAACAGGAATTGAATTTACCTTAACAACAACCCCGTCGGTTGCAACCGGAAGATTGAAGCGCTCATTATCCCAGTAGTGAATAAACTCAAGCACTTCATCAATGCTGCTGCATTTTTTTGTGTGTTCTGAAATCTTAAAGCCCCACTCAGAAGCCAGTTTTAAATTTTCGAAATGAGTATCGGTGAGTTTTATTTCACCGGGCACATAATAAAAATAAGCATCGAGCGAACGGCTGGCAACAATGGATGAATCCTGCATTTTTATGGTTCCGGCTGTTGAGTTACGCGGGTTGGCAAAAGGCGTTTCCCCGTTAGCTTCGCGTGCTTCGTTTAGCCGTTGAAATACATCGAAAGGCATCAGCACCTCTCCGCGTATTTCAAATTCAGCGGGCCAACCGCTGCCTTGCAGTTTCAGTGGAATACTTCTTATGGTTTTTATGTTCGTGGTAACATCATCGCCCTGCACTCCGTCGCCACGGGTTACAGCATGTTTCAGCACGCCTTGTAAGTAATTCAGGCTTATTGAAACACCATCGAATTTCAGCTCGCAAACATATTCAGGCTCCAAATTGGTTTCGCGCCTTATCCGGTTGTCAAATTCTCTTAACTCCCCTTCGTTGTATGTATTCGATAACGACAAAACCGGGTATTTGTGCTTCACCTGAACAAATTCGGATGTTATATCGCTGCCCACACGTTTAGTGGGCGACATCGGATCGTTGAACTGCGGATATTCTTTCTCGAGGGCTTCGAGTTCTTTCAGCTTTTGATCAAATTCGTAATCCGAAATCTCAGACCCGGCTTTTACGTAATACAAATAATTGTGCCGGTCGAGTTCCTGACGAAGTGCTTCTATTTTTTTACGGGCTGATTCAGTATCCATAACGCTCTACATTTTTACAATACCGCTATTAAAAGCTTTTCGTATTTGATTTTCGTGCCAGCTGTACAGGGGATTATTTGTAAGGTTGAGTTCTTGTAAGTTTTTGATTTCGGCATACCCCAAGGGTAATAATTTCACATTGTTATTACTTAAATCGAGCACCTTTAATGTTGAATGATTTTTTACCGATTTATCAAAAACATCAATTTTGTTATCCGAAAGATTCAGCCGCTCGAGAGCTGTCATTTCATTAATTAACTCCGGCAAAACGGTTATTTGGTTGTTTGCCAGGTTCAAATGAACCACTTGTTTTAACTGCGAAAACGGTTTTGGTATTTCAGGTAATTCATTCATATCCAAATCAATTATCACAATCGGAGTTTCAGGTGTAAAACTCCCGGTAAACCGGGTTATTTTATTCATACTCAGGTTTAACTCCCTAAGTTTTGGTGCATTAAAATATGTAGCATTAACCGTTTGAAGGTTATTGTTTCTCAAAACTACCGATGTCAACAAAGGCAACGAAGAAAAATCGGTTAGTCCTGAAAGGTTATTCTTTGATAAGTTAATTTTTTCAACTTTATGCATTTTCCCGATCGACCCGGGTAAAGAACTCAACTGGTTATTACTGATATTAAGTGAGGTCAGCAACACCAAATCACCAAAATTATCGGGAAGACGCTCAAGCTGATTATCATTAATTTTCAAGTCATGAATTTTAATAAGCTTACCAAAGTCTTCGCCCAGCTCTTTTAAATTATTTTTCTCGGCCCTGAATACTTCTAGGTTGCCGAGGTTTCCGAATCCGACAGGCAGATTTTCAAGTGCATTCCAATCGAGGTCGATTTCTCTCAATGTTTTCACCTCAATAATATCGTTAGGCAAACGCTCAATTTGATTTGAAAAAAGATCGAGCACCTCCAAATTCTTTAGCTTTGAAATACTATCGGGGAGCTCTTTAATCTGATTTTCGGCCAACTCAAGACTTTTAAGACTTGTGCTATTATAAATGGTGTCGTCAATCACCTGAATTTGATTGTGCGACATATCAAGCACTTCAAGTTTTTTGGCTAAAACAATATTTTCAGGTACTTCCCAGAAACGGTTATTGTTAAGGTAAAGCTTCTGTAATTTTTTAATTTCAAAAACATCATCTGGAATCACAGTCAGCAAATTATATCCCAAATGAAGAATCTGCAAATTTTTAAAACGGTAAATATCGGATGGGATTTCAGTTAAATCTTCATTTTCCAGTTTAAGAATCACTACATCGTGAGGGTTAGCTTTTGCACTCGCTAAATCGGTGTAAATTGTTTCTTCAGCTAACTCTACCTCTGTTTTTAACGCCACCTTTTGTACCGTACAGGCAGCCGATAAAAGTATCATTGCCAATACAGGTACAATCTTTCTAATCATCTTCATAAATCTTCTCTTTCTTCTTTCTTAAATCCATTATTCATTATTTTTTTAAATTGAACCTTTAACCATTTTTCATGAATGATATACTGAGGGTCAATCTTATAATTGTCGTATTTCTGTAAATCATTCCAATCCATCACCTTTTTAAGCAACAAGGTGTAAGCTTCTCCTTGTTCAGAGTAACGGTTGAGTTCTTTAATCATCACAGACACATCATGCTGATCGAAACGTTTTTCGCGAAATTTTCGATACGCATTATGACGCCCTAAAGTTAAAAAATAGTGGTCGATCGACTCCGCAATAGAGTTATATCTTTTTACAAAAATTTGCTGTTCGCCGCGGTCATTAAGTGACTTTATGATGTTTTTATCAGAAGAAACCGACCAAACCCCAAACAGGTTTTTACCTTCAGTTGCAAAGCGCGAGAGTCCCCACCCCGACTCGATGGCTGCCTGAGCCAAAACAAGGCTGATTGGATTAGGTTCCATTCGCACCAACAGGTTTTGGTATGATTCTGCACGATAACGGCTTTTTAAGCTATCAATAAACACCGAATCACAGGAAGAAACAGGTTCTTCTTTCTCTAGTTTATATATGATTGATTTTACCCGCTCAGTCTTTTTGTTAAGTTGATATCTCACGATCAGGATAGCCGGTAACACTTGGTTTACGAACTGCTTTTTACGCACTTTCACCGGTGCATTTGCATCAATCAACAATGTATCGTATATAACGGGAACCACCAACGAATCATCTATATCAATAATCTGTTCAATACTGTCAAGTTTAACCTTTTTAACCATCAATTCGGGTGCGACCTCTTTAGTATGTAGAATAGCATAAAGAATAATAAGAAAAGATACTATTAAGAAAGCTGAATCTTTAATTCTCACAGTGGTGTTTTTTGAATTTAAACAAATATAAAAATTGATTCGAAAAATAACAGAAAATTATATTTGAATAATGCAATGCAGGTACTTATTCTTTTAATATGTCGTCTTTTCTCCGGGGCGAATATTTAAGCGCTACAACCGTCATATCATCGACGGCCTTTACATTGCCCCTGAAATTCTCAATACCATCAAATATCTTTTTGATAATCTCACCAGGTTCAAGGAACCATGTACCCAGTAAATTATATTTTAATACATCAACTGAGTATGCCATTTCATTCTCATCAATTGTGTCCACTAAACCATCGGTATAAACCAAAAGCTGATCATCTTTTCTCATCAATATTTCAGAATATCCATAAACTTTTTCTGCATAAATACCAATAGGAATACCATGTGTATCATCAAGTTCCTCAAGTGAGCCCGAACTATTAATCAAAAAGGGATAATTGTGAGCGGCGTTGCAGTACTGTAAAGCTCCTGTTTTAATATTAATAATACCTAAGAATAGTGTGAAAAACAGATCCGATACATTTTCTTCAAGAATACGTTCATTTAGTTTAGTTACAATTTCTCCGGCATTCATACCCGGCCTTGCAATAGAACGCATTGTGGTTTGCGAGAAAATCATAAACAACGATGCAGGAATACCCTTACCGGCTACATCTCCAATTGTAAATAACACATGCTCATCATCAAGCATGTAATAATCATAAAAATCACCACCTACCTCAAATAAAGTTTCTGATTTAGCTACAATTTTAATACCTGAATTTTTAATCCGTTTTCCAATATTTTTAGGCAATATCTTTTTCTGAAGGCTTTGGGCAATTTTAATATCTCTTTCAAACTTTTGCTGATCCAGAGATGTTTTTTCGATATTTTTTTTATAAAACAACAATTGACTCTGCATTAAATTTATCTCCCGCTTTATTAACGTCGACTCGCCATGCTTACCCGATATATTCACATTTGATTCGGGTCGGTGCAATATCGATTGGGCAATTTCACTAAAAGGAGCAGCCAATCGTCTGTTATTAAACCAAATAATCCAGAACAAGATAATGAATATGAATCCTAGCATCGCAAAATGCCAGGCCGGGTAGTGCCCGAAATTCTCAATATAACTGTTGCCAGAATAGAAAAGAAAAAAAGTGTTCTGGTTTTCGTTTACAGGTGAAACATAAACAAAGGAACTATTCCCCTCATAGGTTATATCAAGCTCATAAACCTTTGGTTTATTGGCATCATAATTTTGAATTTTTTCTAATAAAACATCTGATATATTTACGTTTTTGCTAAAAACATTTCCGGCTAATTCTTTGATTATCCTGTTATCCTTCTCATAAATAAAACATCCCTCAGATGATGAAAAATAATAGTTCTGTAGTTGTTTCAACAAATGCTCTTCATACACTTCGCCTCCCCGATATTCTTCAATATTAGCTATGTAATTGAAAACATTTTCACCTTTTTGTAAAACCTTTGTTTCAATCCGCTTGTTAACGGTCAACTCCAACAAAAAAATATTCCCCCAGAACAATACTGCAAAAGATATGACCAAATAAGTAAGGTGATTGACATTTAAATGATAAGCAAGACTCTTCATATTAAAGCATTTTAACCAAAATTACTGTTTTTTTATTCGTTTGAAATCCTTTTTTGGGGATAATGCCACAAGAGTAACGATAAAAAGAACAAAAACAATGATAAGCCGGCATGATTTTCCAAAGTGTTTTCACCAAAATTAGCCATCCCAAAAACCGCTAACAAAATGACTACCATGAAATTATTAAATCCTTTTTTATTGTATATTCCGTATATTATTAACAACAAAACAAACACAAAACCGGGCACACCAAAACGTACCATATAAGTAAGATATTGGTTATGGGCTGAAAACTGAAACGCTTCATCCAAGTTAGAATCAATTTGTTGATAAGCCTCTGTATAATAATCTTTAGCATTGCCTGTACCTACACCCCAAAAGTTGTGTTTAATAATGTACAATGCTGCTTTATTGTATTCAATCCGCTGCGAAAATGATTGATTATTTGGATCATTAACATTCAAATACCTGTCGAGTTCCCATATGGTTTCGTAAACACGCGGATACAAAGAAAACCTATTCTCATAAAATATATAATTTGAAAAACCGTTTTCAATATTTTCAATATCCTGCTGTGATAATGCAACAACCCCGGCGGAGTCTTTACGCAACCCCTTACTAGACAGATAACGAATTAAAGTTGAATAAATAGTGTATCCGTCTTTGTTCTTATCATTCACATCATAATCACTCACTGAATTCCATGCTGATTCAAGCTCTTCTTCGCACAAATACCAATAAACATAATGGCCATTCTCCTTCATCCCGTTATCGAAATCAAAACGATAAGGGTTTCCATTTTTTGTTTCTGTGTTTCGGGGCGGCTTTTCATCTTTCACTTGATAAAAATTGTAAGCAACATATGATACATATCCTGCCGGCACAATAAACAACGCAACAATAAACATAACACCAATAATCCGAAAGCTCTTTTTATCAGACCTTTTTATAAACCACAAAAGAAAAACGAAAGCCGTAAAAACAAAGGATATTAAGCCAGTTAATGACTTTTGAATATTTAAAAAGGCAAACAGCCAGATACACCAAACGATAATAAATGGCCATTTAATTTTCCGAAAAACAGGTGCTTTAATAATTCGGGCATAAAGCAATAAAAAAAATGAAAACACCACTTGCAGCGAATAAATTATATTCGAGATATAGGTAGCATCACGAATATCATCAAGCTGAAGCTTATCAAACAATAATATTTTCACAGAAGCGATAACGGCCCCCACCGAAACCGCGAAAACAAATAAAAAAATGACAATCCAAAATTGCTTTTCTGTAAGCTTTTTGGTCAATGCCATTCCGGGCGGAATAATCACCCAAAACATATTTTTACGCAGCTCGTATAACCCTTGTGATGGATGGTCACAAAAGATATAACCTATGAGAAAAAGACCATAAACACTCATTAAAGCCCACAGGGTTTTATCGTGAAGTATCCGGTTTGAAAAGTTTTTAAAATAATGCGGATAAAAAAGCTGTAAAGCAATAAGCCCCGAAGTTATGCTGATAAACGATTCAGAATATGGGATACTTAACACAAATAAAGCAGAAATGATAAAGAATAAATGTTCGTTTATCCAAAACACAACTTTTTCCCAACCCTGTTTCATCATTAAACTTTTATCTTCTTAACGCACAATATTATAATATATTATATCATGCAAACCCTATATCAACATTAAAAAATTTAAAGCTTACTGTTCCAATTCGCAGTCCAACTTCTTGTTCCTTTAAAGCGAGTTGAAAAAGTAGCCAATTCAGATGCTTTTTGCAAGCTGTTTGTAAAATTTTTATTTTGCATATAATACCAACAAAATGCCCCGTGTAAAAAATCACCGGCACCCAGCGAATCTACTGCATCAACTTTTTGAATGCTAATTTCACCTTCATCGGTAATTATAGGCTTTTCTCCGCGGCTGATTGCAACATGCCTCACACCCATTTTTTGGGTAAATTGAATTATATCGTTTACAGATGTACATCCTGGCGGCATATAATTTGCCGAACAAATAGCGATGTCGACAAAAGGCAGAATATCGGGCATCTGAGGTTTCCAGCTTCCTCCATCAAATATAACCGGCAACCCCATGTCTCTGGCCTTTTTACACACAGGGACAGCAAGCTCAGGATAGAATCCATCAGTGAAAACAAAATCGTAATCGCTGATATTGACTTTTTCCAACGCATCTTCAATGTAGACAGAATCGGGATGATGTGTAATGATAGTGCGGTCACTGTTGCTGGTATTTGTTAAAACTGAAGCAATAATCGGCTCATACATTTTTTCACTCATTGCATCGATAACCTTCACTTTGCTTTCCATGAAATCATCGCTTAAAACACGTCTGAAAGCATTTTCCCCAATGCAAGTGTAAAAATCAGCCTGCCCGTTTAACACACAAAATGCAACAGCAGCATTCGCTGCAGGGCCTCCGGCTACCACAATTGGTTTATCTTTAGCTTTCACCTTACTGTTCTGTAAAGGGTGACTCTCAACAAAATATTGAATATCAACTGTTGTTAAACCAACGAACAAACCTTTACTTGTCATACCTTCTATCTCATCACTTTTTTCACAATAAAAAACCCCGCGATTTAGCGGGGTTGTAAATATAAAGAATAAATCTTATTACGTATTCATTGCACCGCAAACATTGATAACCTGTCCGCTAACATACGATGACAAATCAGATGCAAGGAATGCTGCAACTTTTGCCAC
>JAQIDF010000243.1 GCA_027858145.1 Prolixibacteraceae bacterium
GCAAAAAAGTGCTCAAGCTCAGAAACCCTGATCACACCCCAGTCACCATCATCTTCGTGTGCACGTGACAAGGGCGATTTTAGTAAGGCTCTGTTGTACCAATCAGAATTACCAGTTTGTGTATAAGAATAAAGGTTTAACGAGTTACCAAATTGGAACCAATCTGTCACCTGGTTGTCAGTATTAATTGTAAATGTACTTTTCTTATAGCCGGTTTCAATCACCATTCCTATTTGATTCAGGTGTGAAACACCAATATAGTAATTAGATTTATCACTACCCCCAGCAATAGAAATATCAGTGTTTTGCATGGTACCTGTTTGCATCATTAATGATTTCCAATCGGTATCAACACCTTCTACCTTCGCAGCTTCGCTACTTGTCCACGGTATATCTATACCTGCATTTTCATATGATTCAGTCCAAAGCTCTAACCAGTCCTCACCATTAAGTAAGTCAAGTTTAAGGTTGCTTTCTGTTTGAATTCCATAATAAGCGTTTAAGGTTACTACAGGCTTGCTGCTTTTTGACCCACGTTTTGTACTTACCAAAATCACTCCGTTGGCTGCCCTAGCACCATAGATAGCTGCAGCTGAAGCATCTTTTAATACAGAAATTGATTCAATACTATTAGGATTGAGATTGTTAATGTTTGATGTAATTACACCATCAACCACATAAATTGGAGCACTTGTACCATTTATCGACTGAACGCCCCGGATAAGAACTTCACTTGAGGCACCGGGCATACCTGAATTCGAGGTAATCTGAACACCCGAAGCCTTGCCCTGAATTGCTGTTAAGGGGTTAGCAGCCGGCACCTTGTCGAACCCTTCGGTTGATACAGTTGAAACGGAACCTGTAAGGTCGCTTTTACGTAAACTGCCATAACCAATGGCTATTACTTCATCAAGACCAATTACATCTTCTTCCATTACAACAGATACCGAACTTTTTCCGGTAATGTTAACTTCTTCAGTTTCCATTCCAATAAATGAAAAAACCAACGTTTCAACAGTACCGTGCTTTTCAACAGAAAAATTACCATCAACATCAGTAATTGTTCCTTGATTAGTTCCTTTAAAAGAAACTGAAACACCAGGTAATGACTCTCCTGATTCATTTGTCACATTTCCTGTTATTAATTCTTGTGCTTGCAATCCAAATGAGCAAAACACAACTAACAGGAAGTTAATTAATAAAAATCGATTTAAATGTTTCATAAAATTTGTTATTAGGTTTAATTATTAAAGACTGTCTATTAATAAAAGGTTCGTTGTCAAGTTTTATTTATTTAGTTTTTCATATAAGATCAAATGGTAATACAATCGGAGCACCAATGCGCTGTAGGTAATCAATCATCATTTCAATCTGCTTAAAACCATTGTCGTCCCAACTGAGCGGATGCCCCTGAATGGCCACGACGTCGTTTGTCGAGAAAAAATAGTAGCTGTTGAAAAAATGGTAAAAATTGGGATGGTGCACCGGATACTCAATATTCAATGCAGGAATCCTTTCTACTTTCACTTTACTTGTTTCTGCATTTCGGGGGCCATAAAACCAAACTTTCAATTCGGGAAACTGTTCGAGTGCTTTAACGGTATTTTCATCTGTCCAGTTATAAGGAGCGCCGAAAGTTTTGAACTCAATACCGAGTTTTTCCTTCCCTAATTGTTGAGTTTGTTGCAGGTAGGCCATCTGTTCGTCGGTGCTTATATTGTAAAAATCAGACTGTCGTTCACCGTTTTTTTCCCATCGCTTGTGCAGTTGTCCGTGGTTCCAAAATTCAAATAATCCGGTTTTTTGCTGTTTTTTTATCCAATTAAAGTAAAATGTATCTCCTTTTTCGAGCGAGCTGCCTACAATCCCGGGGGCTACTTTACAGTTCTTTTGAAGAGCAATTTTTGCAAATCTTTTCCACTCTGCCGGCACCGATGTTTTTTTATCGTACACCAAGTCGTCTGCCTTGATAATCACAGCTGCTTTCTCGCCCACCCAATTCCCCGATAGTTTCAGGCGTCGCAGGTTGGCCTCCATAAAATAGTAATCGGCATAATTGATGGGTTCATCAATTTCCGAATTTTTGGGATAATTACCGGTGCTGTGTTTCAACAGAAAGAAATTATTCTTTCCTGGTTCGGCCCTGTATTCAGGTGACGATAACGAACGCAATATTTGATCAGCCTGACTGAGGTAATATTCCTTTTCATCGCCATCGCAATAAAGACTCAATTCATACAGCGCAGAACAGATCACAGCCGCCGCTGAGGCATCGCGCGGTTCATCAGGAATGCCTGGTGTATCGAAATCCCAATAAGGTATTTTATCTTCCGGCAAATTGGGATGATTAAGAATAAACCCGGCAATTTTACAAGCCTGATCGAGAAATACCTGCTTCCCGGTTTCACGGTAAGTCATAGTAAAGCCGTATAACCCCCATGCCTGCCCCCTCGCCCATGAGCTTTCGTGCGAATACCCCTGGTGGGTATTCTTTTTCACCGGTTCCCCGGTTATAGTGTCGTAAGAAACCACGTGATATGAGCTATAGTCGTTTCTGAAATGGTTTTCGAGTGTTTTTTCAGCATGCGACACTGCAATCTTATAATAGCTTGAATCGCGTGTTTCTCGGCTGGCCCAGAACAACAACTCCAGGTTCAGCATATTGTCAACAATCACCGGATAATCCCACTTATCTTTGTTGTGATCCCACGACCTGATAGCACCCACCTTAGGATTAAACCGGGTAGTCAACGTTTTTGCCGATTGCAACAAAATTTGCTTGTATTCATTATTGTTAGTTAAACGGTAGCCATTTCCGAAGCTGGAGTACATTTTAAAACCCATATCATGGGTACCCCCGTTCATCTTTTCCATTTCAATGTTCATGGAATAATGGTCGGCATTGTCGCGCCATCGCGGGTCGCGGGAATACTCATAAGCCATCCATAAACTTCCGGGGAAAAATCCGCTGGTCCAGTCGCCAGATTTCACAAGTTTAGTGGCTCCGTCTTCTACAGTCCGGGGACTCATTGAAGAATTGCCTAGCCATTCCAGCATATTCGACATTTGTTTTTCACTGAATTCCAAATTTTCTTTTACCACCTCATCAATGCCGGTTTTTTCTGTTTCAGCACAGGAAGAAAACAGCAACATCACTACAGTAAAAGCCAACAGTTTGTTTTTAAAAAAAGCAATCATAGTTATCATTTTGAATTATCATAATTAATTATTCAGCCACAAAAGGGGATAGCGCATCACCAGGTTACGCTGCACTTCGGTGACTTCGGGGTCGTGTTCCAGTTCTTTCCACAAATCGATATAAGCTTCGTTGGTATAGGCAACCCCGCCCAATACCAAAGCAGGCTGTGCTACCGGCCAGTTTTCCCAGTAAAGTACATCGGGCTGGTAAGGCCACGCCGTTTTATCTTTAATATACGGGTAGAGAAATTCCAATCCCTTTTTCAATCCTCTTCCATCGTCGGTAGTATATTCCCAAAGATTTTCATCGCCTGCTAAAGTCAGAATTTGTACCAATAAGCTCATGGCATCGAGGTTAAAAATTGAATAGCCATATGGCTTTGTCCTTTCCAGTTCCAGCGGAAAACTACCATCTTTTGCCATTTGTGAGGGCAGCAGGTGCTCTTTGAACCTGTTTTCGCAAAATTCCAGCATTTCACTGTTTCCGGTAAGTGAAGCATAAGCCGAAGCCTGCACAGCCCATACCGTTCCGTGGTTATTGGGGTGCACCATCTCTTTTTTGCCATACTCGTGTGTTGAAATCCAGTTCAGAAAATCGCTGAACCACGCTTTAATCGTTTCGATATCGCTTTTCTCAACACATGGCGCAACGGCCAGCAGTTCTGCACTCCGGGCAGCTTCAACCAGGTGTAACCCATCAATAATTCCAATGCCACGACCGGTATAACGACCCTGTATAGCCTGAGAATAAAGCATGTGCGGATTCATCTTAGTCTTTTCATCCACAAACCAGGCCTTCAGATGCTTCATGGCCTCCTGTGCATATTTTTCTTCGCCAGTGAGTACCCACTGGCTGGTCATGGCGCCAACAATGCGGCTCATGCGCACCATGGCATGTCGGTGAGCCAGAAAATTACCCGGATTGCTTAATCCATCCCGACGCATATAAGGCCCATCGGGATTTTCAGGATCGGGCCACCAATAGTCACCTTCGGAGTAAAAGTCGTGACGGTTGCCGGTGCTACGCACACAAAAAGTATCAGTAACAGTAACGGCCGGCATTCCCATGTACTCTGTCACGAGGCTGTCGATTCTTTTCTCTTCAAACGATCTGACTTCTTCCTTCAAAGCATCTTTTCCATCGACCTGACATGACATCAAACCAAAGAAAAACAGAAACACTCCTAAATATCTATTCAGCATAAAATAATCATTTAAAAACATGGGTGCAGCTAGTTTATGCTACACCCATTTCATCTAACTAAACTATTTAATTACGATTTTTTCAATTATTAAGTCGTCATTAACAGTAATTGCGTTAACAATATAAACTCCACTCTTCAATATATCAGTTTCATATCGGATGTCATTTAAATTTTTCTGATTAACAATGTTTCTTCCGGTCAAGTCATAGATTGCTACACTTCTAATCATATCCTGATCAGAAGTAACACGAATCCTGCGGTTAACCGTGTACACCTTCAACATATTTTCCACCAAGTCATCAACTCCTGTTTCAATCGTAATATTGATCGGATTTTCACCCATGGCAGAGATATTACCTGCTGCATCAATGGCATAAGCATAATAGATTCCGGCAGTTAATCCCGAAGTAGAAATTTCAACATCGGTATTGGCAGCGGTTACATTGGCAACTGCTGCATTTTTCAATGCTACAGCCGTAATGAAATCGGCGTTGGTTGATTGTGCTACTCCATCGAGCACGATATATACTTTACCATTATCCTCGCTGCTCTGAACCATTACAGAAGCATCATCACCATTGGTAGCTGATTGTATTTCGGCGCTGACATCAGGAGCAATACCATCGGTAATGGTAATCGGGCTTTCGTCTTTGTCCGACATATTGCCGCTGCCATCAACGTAATAGGCATAATACATTCCGGGAGTAATGGCGTAAGTAGAAATTTCAACATCGGTATAAGAGGCCACTGTTGGTGCTTTAGCTCCATTTCCTGCGGCAACTGCGGCATCAAGGTCGGCAACTGTCTCCTGGGCTATACCATCGAGAACAATGTATATCTCACCCGAGCCCAGTGAACTTTGTGCTATCACGGTTTCACCACTAGCATTGGTGGCCTGTTGTTCTTCTGCGAATACAACCGGCAACAATTGTTCAACCATGTAAGTTACACTGTTGTATGCATCATCTATAGCATTACCATTCAGGTCTTCAACACCCGATACGGTGATGGTAAGTTCAAGTCCGGTTAACCCTATAAAGCTACCGGTAGTCACTACCACCGCATGAAAATTGTACAACTCAACATTGCTAACTGTTCCGCTTATCCCTGCCGTTCCACTCATGGTGTAGTTGTCCGGATTAATGGCGGTTGTGGTATCAATCCATTCATCAAACCTTATCAATAAGGTAGAATCGGTTAATGCCAGTACTTCTTGTTTCACTTTTGGCCCGAGTACATCTGCCCAACGCAGGTCACCCAATGGCAAACCATCACTTCCTAAAGTGAAGAGTTCCGTATTTCCAAGGGTCAGGTCGCCTTCTTCGGCATTGGCAAACTGTGGATCCTGGTTCCAAACATTGGCTCCCACAACGCCGGTTCCATCGGCTACCGGAGTATTCACTTCGTAGTAATTGAAATAATCGATGGAAGATTGACCGGTTTCATCACCATAAACATCAAATATTGTTGGTGATGGACTATTGGTGAAAATAGAATTGGTAACAGTCACCATGGTCATTGAATCGGCAATAATAATATCATCATCTTCTGACCCCACGTTGTAGAAAGTACAGTGATCGATGTTGATCGGGTATTCTTTATTCACCGAAGGTTGGTCTCTTACCGCAATCACGCGCTCAGGAATATTCATGAAAGTACAGTTACTGATTTCCAGCTTGTCCCACTGTGGCGAATCTTCCGACGAAAGTCCTGTCATACTGATGGCTTCCATATCTTCGAAAATACAGTTGCGGAAAATCAGACTGTCGCCATAAGTGCCGCCATATGTTTTCACAATGGTTCCGGTTGCTTTTAATGTCCCGTGAAAGTGACAATCTTCAGCAACAATAGAGTAATTACCAATATTTGATTCAGCCCTGATCATATATTTCATAGGATATAAAGCATGCTCTTTACTATCAATTTCAAGACCTTTCAGTGTCAATGAAGCGCCATCGGCATACAACCTGAACATTTGGTAAGTTGATGATTCCTGGAAGTTGCTTAGTACCGGGCGTTCAGTTACATCTTCATCGGCCATGATGGTAATTTTAGCGGTAAGTTTATGCCATGCACTAAGGGCATAATCACCGCCGCTGGTGGTTAATACAAACACATCACCATCGTTGGCCGAAATAATATCGTTGGACAGTTGATCGGTTTCTTCATCGGTATAATACCTTACACGGGGAACATATTCAGTAACAGCAACAACAGCTTCGCTTACAACTGAAATATTTCCGGCCATATCAACCGCGTAGGCGTAATAATTACCGGGTGTTACACCAGCCATCGAAACTGCTATCTCCAGTTCTCCATCAAGCTCGATGGTTCCCATGACACCTTTTGCAGCATCTACAGCCGCTTCCAGTTCACTCAGTGTTGAAGCAACTTCTCCTTCCAGTACCAGGTATATGGCTCCGGGCTCGGTCGATGCCACCATAACCCCATCGGCATTAGCTGCATTAGTAACTTCCTGTGCCTCAAGTGTAACTTCAGGAGCAACCGGGTCGGTAATCACCACTGTATTTTCACTTTGCAGTGAAATATTTTCGTAAGCATCAACGGCATAAGCATGGTAAGTTCCCACCAATAAACCGGCAACAGAAACCTGCACATCGGTATTGGCTGTTTCAACTACAGCACTAGCTCCTTTGCGGTTTTCAATGGCTGCTTCAAAATCACTAACAGATGCTTGCTCTTCACCGTCCATAACCAGGTAAACCATCCCCGCTTCTGAACTTTGCACTGTTGCTATCACACCGTTTTCATTGGTCAGTTCCAGGACTTCCATAGAAATTACAGGAGCTGTCTCATCCAGATAAGTATATGTGGCAACATTGCTTTCTTCAATGGCATTTCCCAAAACATCGGTAACATTTTCAACGGTAACCACAACGGTCTGGTTGGTTTCTATGGTACTTAAATCGGGTACTTCAAGCACCACGCTCATGGCATCTTCTGCAACAACAGCTTCTGTCGGGTTGCCGGTTAAGCCGAATGTACCGCTCAAAGTATAATTAGCAGCAACAGCCGCTGTTTCTGTATCGATGATTTCATTGAACTGAACACGCAGATGTGTTTCGTCTTCCTTTACAAGCTCTTCATAAACTTTTGGTGGATACACATCGTTGTACCAGCTTAAGTCACCCAGAATCTGCATGTCACCGGCAATCATTGCATCGGCATTGATCAGCGTGAAGTTGTTATTTTCAGCATCGGCAAATTCAGGTGCGGTTTCGATTGAATTGGTGGCAACCGGAGCAGTTTCAAAACCGCCCACATAACAATAATCAGCCACTACAAATTCTTCCTCAAGCGATCCGGCCACATTGCTGAAAATACTGTTTTTCACCACAACCAGTCCGGTCATATCCCTGAATTTGAATACCCCTTCGGAACCACCAATATTGTTGAAGGTAACATGGTCAACAGTTACGTCGGTACCAATGGCCACAGTTCCCGAAGAACGGTAGTAAATGACAGGACCATCGATATCTGTAAACGTAGAGTTTTTAAGGTTCACAGCACCATAAATATCATCGGGGGTATATAAGTTAACAACACGTTGCTTACAATCGCTCACCAATGTATTTTCAATGGTTACGGTACCACCACCGGCTTGCTTTCTGATCAATCCGTTGCTATTGGTATTGCCATGAATATAACAATCTTTTACTACAATATTTGCAGGATCGTCCATACGAACCAACAAACCAATTTCGTTTGACTGATCGAACTCAAGGTTCTCAAGGGTTAAGGTGATCATTTCCGAAGTATTCCTTACCCTGAAAATACCAGCCCAGTTGTTTGGATTTGAAGTAAAACTTAAAACCGGTCGAGCTTCGAGTCCCGCTGCACCTTTTATGGTGGACGTAACCGTTACATCAGGCGCTTCAGTAAAATCATAAACACCACCGGATGTAACCAAAATATATTCTTCGTGCGCATTGTTGTTGATGTCGGCAATCAAGCGGGCAACATCTTCAGCCGTGTATTCATTTTCGGATGTGGTTGCCACACCCCAGCTCAGGTCACCGGCTGTTTCACTATCACTGCCCATGAGGTCGGCTGCATTAACAACAGAAAAATCACCATTTTCGGCATCTTCAAAAACAGGGGCAGTGGTAAGGGAATTGGTTCCTTCAACAGTTTTTTCAAATCCGCCCAGGTAACAATAATCAATCACCGGAATGTTTTCAAGCGAATCACCCACGTTTACAAACAGTGAATTGGTCAGCGAAACAGTACCGGTCATTTCATCACCTACTTCGATTACCCTTTTCGAGCCATCGGGAATATTGTAGAACGTACAGTGGTCAACAATCAGGTCGGTACCCGTAGCAGTGCTGCCACCGGAAGTGCGGTAGTAAATAGCTGCCGGCCCGGTCATGTTTGCAAACGTACAGTTGGTAACATTCACAGCGCCATAAGCTGCGCTCGGATCATAAAGGTAAATCAAACGCTGATTACTGTCGTGAATGTAAGTTCCTTCAACTGTAACGGCAACGCCGGGTTTATCGGCGCGCATCACACCATTGCTGGTGGTGAAGTTATAAATTTCACAATCGCGAATGGTGATGGAACTATTGTCACTGCGCATACGGGCAATACCCATCATGGGCTCCACTGCCGTACCGTCAAAAGCAACTCCTTCGATGGTGAGGCTGAAAGCGCCATCCTGTACATCGAAGAAGTTACGGTAACCCGAACTGTTTTCTGCGTCGGTAATAACCGGCTTATTCACCAAGCCGTCCTGAGCCTTAATAATAACGTCACCGGCCAGGTCGGCATCACTAAAGACATATGTTCCACCATCGGTGGTTAAAATATATTCACTGTAGGCATTGGCTTCAATATCATCTACCAAAGCACCGGCTTCGGCATCAGTATATTCTTTCGAGGTTTGGGCTTGAGCAGAAAAACTCATGGCCAAAATCCCCATCATCAAAAAAGCTATCCTGGAAACAACTTTTCTTTTCAAGTAAAGATGTAGGTTCATAGTATTTATTTTAAAAGTTAAGTTCATTACTAATTAGTTTTCAATGGTTATAAAACCTGTTTTTATCTTGTCGGAATTAGCAGCTACTACTGCTTTTTCACCGTTCATTTTTATTTTGATCAGAGCCCGTCCGTTGTACAATTGAATAGTCCTCGATCCGTTATATGTCCCAAGATTATCGATTAGTTCACCATCGCCTGAGATTGAAAACTCAATACGATTTTTGGCATTGGGGCAGAATACGTTGTTTTTATCGTAAATTTTAGCTTCCACTTCTACCACATCGGCTTCGCGGTTAACTTCGATGATTTTTAAAATGGCCGGATTGCCCCACTTTTCAGATTGATAAACCTGAGTAATTTCGTCGGTCACCTCTTCCCCATCTTTGGTAGCCACAACTTTCAGATGATTTTCACCATCGTTGAATTTTACAATCCAGCGCAAACCCGCAGCAGGAAAATTCTGGCTGTCGCGGGTTCGTACACCCAATGATTCGCCATTAAGGAAAAGCTCAGCTTCTTCACAATTAGAATACACTTTCACCATTTTAGACTCATCGGCTTCGCCCCAACGCACCGGCCATGTATGCCCGTAGATATGTGCCATGGGCTCTTCTGTCCAGTACGATTGAAAGACATAAAAAGCCTCTTTTTTGGTAAAGTCGCGCTGCACCACCCCTTTCTGATTCACATAAGGAACAGGATTTTCCGGGCGGAGTGGTGTCGAAAAGTCTTTAAACGGCCAGTAAGCAGCACCCACGTGCCAATCTTTCATTTTTTCCTGTTCTTTCAGGTGCCAGTCAATCAGGTTGCAGGCATAAGTCTCCGACCAGTCGCCATCTTTCGAAACACGGGCTTCTCCTCCGGACAGCAGGAAATCACCATCTCGCTCGTCGGCACCATCGCCTGTTGATATGGATTCCAATCCTTTATCGGGATCTTCAGAATGCCGCATGCCGTGGTTGCTTGCGCCCCACTCTACATGCAGAAAATGATCTACTTTCTTGTTCCATTCTTTTGAAACTTTGGTATATTCGGTATACTTTCCACGGTACCAGCCAGCCCACACCGATGGTGAATACACATCGATGATATCGGCACAAAAATCGCAGCGACGTATGGCTGTTTTGCGCAACGGGTCGAGTGAATGTGACAGGTCGTTCAGTTCACTCATGAATGTTCTGATTTTTTCTTTGTCGAATTCCGGGAAATCGCCGGGCCAATCGTTTTCATTACCCAGTCCCCAGATAATTATGGAAGGATGGTTGTAATGCTGGTTAATCATGTTAGTAAGCATTCTGCGGGCTTGATCCTTGTATATTTCACCACCCAGACCACCACGGCACCAGGGAATTTCTTCCCACACCAAGATGCCCAGGCTATCGCAGGCATCAAGTACAATGCGTGATTGCTGGTAGTGACCCAGACGGATGAAGTTAACCCCCATCTCTTTCATCATCTGCATTTCTTCAATGATCAGATCTTCAGGCATTGCAGCAGCATAACCTGCATGATCTTCATGGCGATGTGTTCCGCGCAGAAACAGGCTTTCGCCATTGAGTTTAAACGGCCCGTGGGCTACAAATTCGAAATCACGGACACCAAATTTTTCTATGAATTCATCTGTCCCACTATCTGATTCAAGTGTTGCTTTCAGCGTATAAAGCTGCGGATTTTCAACAGACCAGAGCTCTGGCTTTTTGATTTCAATGCCAGCTTTCAGTGCATCGGCACTGTTCCCCTCAGCTTCGACGCTGGCAATGTTTTTACCATCGGGAGACACAAGCGAATAACGAACCGTGAAATCACCTTCAACGTTTAACGGATTGTACAATTGCGGAGTGATGGCGACAAATGCTTTACGGTAATTCTTATCAGGCTTTGCATCGACGTGCAGTTGTTGGAAAGAGACACCGGGAACATTAACCAGGTTCACAAACCGGTACAGTCCGCCGTAGAGATTAAAATCGCTCAAATCGGACGGGATCATTTCCAGGTCGCGGCTGTTATCGCAACGAACGATCACCGGAATTTTACCGTCCTCAATCTCTTCCATCGGATTTTGCCGGTATTGGTTAACAGCATCGGTAATATCGAATACAAACTCATCGTATCCGCCAACATGTTCGCCAACCAACTGCATACCAATGTATACTTTCGTTTTCTGTCCGGCGCCTTCGAAGTGCAGCAGGTGCCGTTTCCCTTCCTGAAGTTGATCACTGCTGAGGTACGTGCGATACCAGCCTGGTCCCTGATAATATGATTTATCGGGATCAACGGCATCGAAACGGTTAAAAGAGTGTGGCATTTCAACCTGCTCCCAAACCGGCAACAATGCTTCACGGCCTGTGCGGAGTGCCTCGTAAGGTCCTCCAAGGTCGCCTTTTACATATTCCCAGTTTTCGGTGAGTCTTTCTGAACTGCGCTGCGCTTTTACGGTGCCTGCAATTCCAAGCAACATCAACAATAAAATACAGATTCTTTGAATATTTACTTTTTGCATATCCTGAATATTTTTTTCTTAAAAAATGAATTTGCCTGTATAAACCCCTCCTGCTGAAACAATGCGCAGAATGAATGGCCCGGAGCCTTGAAGCGGCAATTCGGTTTGAAAAGCTCCTTTGATATTATTTTTTTGAATGATTATTCTCCCGGTATAATCGTATACGTCCAGATGATAAATTTTGTCGG
>JAQIDF010000264.1 GCA_027858145.1 Prolixibacteraceae bacterium
AAAAGTTGCCCATAACGAATCGGACTGCTATTTCCAAAATGAACTACAGCACCATCGGGTATCTTATTCAAAAAAATATCAAAAGCCTTTACATCTGAGAACGCTGCATTTTTTACAAAGGAATTATGAATACTGAGCGATTTAACATTAACCTCATGCCAGGATTTTAAGAATTGAGCATCAGCATCATGTACATGAGAAAGAATCGCAAATAACTCACTGGCAGGATCGCCAACTATATTTTCAGTTAGATTACCGTAAGTATTAATTCCGTCTTCCTTTTCAGAAATACGAAAATGAGGAACATTCATCATTTTCAACCATTTTTTCAGATGTTTGGAAACCACATGTCCTCCAACAGATACAAGAAGATCAGGTTTAAACACTTCTGATTCATCTGATTCAACCTGCATCATAACCCTGTCAACTGCTCCTATAACATTTTTTCCAGCAATATTAGCAAGAGGTTCAGCCACCACTACTGTCTTTCGGCCAACTCCCGGACGGTTAAGTATTTCACAAAGCTCCGACCCGGCATTTTGTTGCCCCACAATAATAATTGGCTTTCTGCTTTTTTTCCAATACTCTTTCAACATATTAAAACCTGAAAAAAACTGATTTTCCAACGATTTTAGTTTTATTGATTGTGAAGGTTCAGGCATATCGGTATAAAGTGGCTCATCAACCGGGACATTTACATGCACCGGTCCTTTAATATCGTTAGCTGCACAGTTTAATACACGATCCAGGTTTTGATGAAAATGATTAAGCCGTTGTTCATCTTCAATTGGGATATCAACATTCATACTGCATTTCACAAAATTGCTGAACATATCGGCCTGACGAATAGCCTGATTATCCTGTTGGCCAATTAACCATGGGGGACGATCGGCAGTTAAAGCGATCAATGGCACACGTTGATAAAAAGCTTCAGCCAGGGCTGGTGAATAATTCAACCCTGCACTACCGGAGGTGCAGACCAAAGCTACCGGTTCGTGTGTAGCCAGTGATATTCCCAGCCCGTAAAAAGCAGCACTACGCTCATCAACAACACTATGCACCCTAAAAAAAGATACTGAAAGAAATTGTTTTATTATTGGGGCATTTCGCGATCCGGGCGAAACAACAACATGTTTAATGTTCTTTTTCCGGCAAATATCAACAAGGTCGGTTATATGCTGCAAATGATGTATCATAATGGCAGCAATTTACGCATTTTACACAAACACGGGGCAAGCGCTCCTTCAATATTTAACGTGAGTTCGATTTAAAATTTTGACAATAAAACCACGCTGCTTAATCAACTTTTTGAGGCTTGCAACAATAATCTGACGTTTTTATACACACTCCTTTTCTTAATAACTCATGCTACACATTTAATTTCTGATAGTTAAAGTTATTAACAGGTGTTGATAACTTGGGGTTGACTTTTTCAAACACTGCATGAATCCGAACATTAAATTTTTACAAATCAGTTCATAAATCGGTTAAAAACAAGTTGATACAAAACCCGTCATTTTATTTGCATAAACCGCTTACCGCCTTATATTTGATGTATCAGGTGAGCGATAGAAACCGCACCCGAAACAAGGATAAGGAAAGAACACTTAATTGCTGTTTAATCCGAATCACCCGAACGAAAGTTCGCTTGTTGAAAGTGCCGAAGCCAATACCTGGAAGAATTCGTTCTTTCAATTACTGACAGTACCGTGAGAAAATCAACGAACGTACCATAGCATTGAGACATTGAATCATGCAACAGTGACAAAATGTTTAACTGTAAATTTATTTACAGGCTATCGGTTTAATCATACCCAAAAGGTCTGACAAACTGCTCAAGGCAATATGAACCAAGTTGAACACGGACTGAACCGTATGCAAACAACTGATGCATGAATCGTAAGACTCATCTCAGTTGAAAGCCTTAGCTCTTATTCATAAGAAAAGGCAACCTGCAACATTCCAACTATGAAACAGGAAATATGCATACGGAGTTTCGTCTAAGTAGTTGCAAAAAACGCGCAAAAGCCATCAGGCGGATGCAAACGGTTTCAGCAAACAGACAGCCGGAGCATAATGCCGTAAAAAGTATCGTGCAAAGGCATGGGCCGGAAGCCTGACGCAAGAAAGGCCGAAAGCCGGCTTTGAACCGTAACCTGACACTTTGAGGATTCAACTCCCAAAGCGAAATGGGAATCAATCACACCAGATTGTTTCCCATTTGTGTTTTATA
>JAQIDF010000270.1 GCA_027858145.1 Prolixibacteraceae bacterium
AAACCTTGTCGTCTGTTTTTTGTTACTTCGTTAATGTCAGAAAAAAAGAAATACATAAAAGGAAATCACTACCTGTTTGTCACTAAGGTTCAAAAGCTTGAAGAAATTGCCCCCGAAAAGTTCTTGCTGACTTTTGATAAGCATTTCGACCTTAAGGCCGGACAAGTTGTGGCTATAGCTGCCAACGAGCAGCACGACCCCCGCATTTACAGTATTTGCAGTGGCAAAAACGACCAATACTTACAGATACTATTCGACCTGAAAACAGATGGCGTACTTACGCCCCGGCTTTCAAAAATGCAACCCGGCAACGCCATCTATGTTTCAAAACCCTACGGAAGTTTTCTGCCCGATGACGAAACACCCATGTGGTGGATTGCCAGCGGAACAGGAATTGCCCCCTTTCATTCCATGATTTCATCTGGTTTTGTGGCCGACAAGTTGCTGCACGGAGCCCGCACCGCTTCAAATTTCTACTTTGAACGTACCTTTAAACAAGCGCTTAAAGAAAATTATATTCGTTGTAACTCAGGCACCGACGGCAATGGAGACTATTTTGGAAGAGTTACAACGTGGCTGGAGAATATTAGCAACTTGCCCAAACACAATAAGTATTACCTTTGCGGCAGGGCATTGATGGTGGTAGAAGTACGCGACTTACTTATTGCACGCGGTATTCCGTACGAAAACATCGTGTCCGAAATATTCTTTTAAAATACAGAAACATGCAACCATTATTTGGAAAAACACTTGACGAACTTTATACACTCACAGCCGAACTGGGGTTTCCAAAGTTTACGGCTAAACAAATTGCCGACTGGCTTTATAAAAAGAAAGTAAGGTCGATAGAAGAAATGACGAACCTTTCGAAAAAGGCACGGGTACAACTTTCGGAGAAATACGAAGTTGGCACTTTTGCGCCCCTGAAAGTCCAGGAAAGCAAAGACGGTACTAAAAAATACCTTTTCCCCACAGCCCACAATAAATTTATCGAAACGGCCATGATTCCGGATAAAAACCGGAAGACAGTGTGCGTATCGTCGCAGGTGGGTTGTAAAATGGGTTGTTTGTTTTGCATGACTGGCAAACAGGGTTTCAACGGTCAGCTTACAGCCGGTGAAATTGTGAACCAGGTGCAAATGATTGACGAAGTTGAGGAAATCAACAATATTGTTTACATGGGCATGGGCGAACCTTTCGACAACCTCGACGAAGTACTGAAAAGCATTGAAATACTCACCGAAGAATGGGGCTATGCCATGAGCCCGCGCCGGATAACAGTTTCATCAATTGGCATTGTACCGGCACTGAAGCGCTTTTTGAACGAAAGCAAATGTAACCTTGCCATTAGTGTTCACACACCTTTTGATGAAGAACGCCAAAAGTTGATGCCGGTTGAGTTGGCTTATCCGCTTAAAGACATTATGAACGAAATACGTTCGTTCGATTTCGATAGTCAGCGCAAAGTTTCGATTGAATACATTGTATTTGGCGGCCTTAACGACAGCCCGCTGCATGTTAAAGAAATGGCCCGTTTGCTCAATGGCATACGCAGCCACATTAACCTGATACGCTTTCACCCCATACCGGGAACGCCGCTTGAAAAAACCGATGAATCAAGGCTTCAGCAGTTTAAAGATGAACTGAACAACAAAGGCTTTCTCACGACCATACGCGCATCGCGCGGTCAGGATATTTACGCGGCCTGTGGTTTGCTTAGTACAAAAGAGCTACAACAACAAAAAGGGGGAAACTAAAGTTAGAAACTACCTTATTTTTTATAAGTTTACATGAGTTAACATTATCTAAATTACTAAACTCATGCGATTCATTTTACTTTATTTTACCTTCACACTAATTTTATCAGGGTGTTCAGCACCTGAGCAACAGAAGAATGTATTCCCCGATGGAACACCAATTCCCGACTGGTTTTTCGATAATAAAAAGGTTGATTTTGAAACACTGGGAAAACAATATGTTTTAACAAAAAATGGTGTGGTAAACGACAGCACCATTATTCAAACCCAGGAAATACAACAGGTGATTGATTTGGCCGCTGAAAACGGGGGCGGGGTAATAATTGTACCGGAAGGGACATTCCAAAGCGGTGCTTTGTTTTTCAAACCCAACACCCACCTTCACCTTACCGAAAACGGCGTTTTGAAAGGTTCGGATAATATTGCTGATTACCCTAAAATGCCATCACGAATGGAAGGGCAAAACCTTGATTACTTTCCTGCCCTTGTTAATGCTTATGGCGTTGACGGGTTCACCATCTCGGGTAAGGGTAAAATCGATGGCAACGGACTGAAATACTGGAAAGCATTTTGGCAAAGACGTGAAGAAAACCCCAATTGCACCAATCTTGAAGTTTCACGTCCCCGACTGGTGTTCATACAAAATAGTGATAATGTTCAATTGCAGGATGTAAAGCTACACAATTCGGGTTTTTGGACCAGTCATTACTACAAGTGCAACAATGTAAAAATTCTTGACCTTCATATTTTCGCCCCTCACCAGCCTGTAAAGGCTCCCAGCTCCGATGCCATCGATATTGATGCATGCAGCAACGTGTTGATTAAAGGCTGTTACATGGCGGTAAACGACGATGCCATCGCACTAAAAGGGGGTAAAGGCCCCCGGGCCGATGAAGAGCCTGACAACGGGGCAAACAAAAATATCCTGATCGAGGATTGTAACTTTGGTTTTTGCCACTCGTGCCTTACTTGTGGCAGCGAGTCGATTCACAATAAAAATGTATTGATGCGCAATTGCAAAGTTGACCGTGCCAAAAGACTTTTCTGGCTTAAAATGCGCCCCGATACGCCACAGAAGTATGAGCACATGACTTTGGAGAATATAGAAGGAAATGCTCAAAATATGATTTACATAAAGCCCTGGACTCAGTTTTTCGACCTAAAAGGACGAAAAGAAATTCCGCTCTCATATGCCGAAAACATCACGTTTAAAAATATCAAGCTGAATTGCGATGTGTTTTTCAATGTTAACATTACCAAGAACGATAAACTTTCGGATTTCACTTTTAAAAACCTCAACATAGAAACAAACAACGATAATTTTAACACCGGATTTATTGATGGAGTGGTGAAGGAAAATATTGTAATAAACGGAAACAAACGTTAACATCACTTCAACTTATACTTCCATGTAATAATAGGCATTACCGGAAAAATGGCCACCTCGTACATTTTGTTGTTGCGAAAGCCAAAATGCGTAGCGTTGAATTTGTTGTAGATGTTATATACTCCAAAGGTCCATGAGCTTTTGATATTTCCGGTTGCTTCGAGGTTAAAAGCAATATCCAGCCTGTGAAAATTGTCCATGCGGTAATTGTTAACTTTTGGCGTATAATAAACATCATCTGAATGCCAGTTATTTTCATCGCTAACTGAAGGATGGAAAATTGCAGGGAATTTTGCCGTGGCTACCGATAATAAGCGACCGCTTGAAAAATTAAAATTTGCCGAAATGCTTTTCTTGAATTTTGCTTCGCCATTGTATTTAAAATTGTAGTTTACCGATGCCGAAATTTTATGGGGGATATCGTAATCATACGGAGAAAAAGTCCCGCCGTATAATTCGGGGTACGACCGTAACGAACGCGACCACGTGTAATTGACAAACCCCGTAAACCGGCCCTTGTTTTTTTCAAGCATGAATTCTGCACCATAAGCCTCGCCTTTGCCCTGTAAAACAATATCGTACCAGTTGCGCCCATCGTCGAGCTTTGTAAAATCAGTTCCCGGGTAATAACAAATTACATTCGATAGCTTGGAATAATACGCTTCGGCCGATACCTGGAACAAATCGTTGTGGTTATAATAAACCCCTGCCGAATACAAATCGGAATACGATGGGTTGATAACATTGTTCGACGTCACCCATAAATCGTTTGGCATCGACAAACCTGAATTGGTAAGCTGGTGAACAAACTGTGCCATTCGCGAATACCCGGCTTTAACCGACACGTCGCGTGCAAGTTTCCAGGCAAGTGATACCCGGGGCTGCCAATAAACATTTTTATCGAAGCCCGAAAACAAAACACTGGTTCTGAGACCTACATTCGCGTTCAGGTTATGCGCAATGCTTATTTCATCTTCGATGTAAATATCGGCACTTGTAATGTTGCCCGAAACATCGGAAAGTATGCGTCTGGCCGACTCGTTGTTTACATAGCTCTCTTCAACCGGCAAAAATGCTTTACGCGAAAGCTTAGCACCAAACTTAACTTTATTTATCCCGCCCGGCATATAATCGAAATCGGCTTTCAGTGCAATATCTGTCAACGATGAAGAATGCTCTTCCAAACTCTTTTCTTTCTCGCTTGAAGAACCAGTACTCACCATATAATTACGTTTTTTGTATTTATACAAGCTATAATACGAAGTAAAATTTGCAAAGAGTTTATTAGTAAAAACATGATTCCACCTTAACGATGCTGTGTTATTTCCCCAACTAAAGGTGTTATCGTACTTGTATTCTTCGTAACTTTCATCAACCCGGTCTTTAAATGCATCGTCGCCTTTATAAAAACTCAAAAAAATGCGGTCTTTTTTCGAAACACGGTAATTCACTTTAGCGTTTACATCGTAAAAACCATAGGTAGTAGTATAATCACTTTCGGCAAAGTAGTAATAAGCCCGAAGCGGTATGTCGGGCCATGTTTTACGCACCGAAAGCATAAACGAAGCTTTCTCTTTAATTATCGGGCCTTCAACGGTAGCTTTTAGTGCCATGGTGCCCATACTCAACGATGATTTTAACTTACGGTAATTACCATCGCGCGAGGTTAAATCGAGCACAGATGTTAAACGACCCCCGTAACGCGAGGGGATGGCCCCTTTCACAAGGTTCACACTGCTTATGGCATCGCTGTTGAATACCGAAAAATAACCAAACATGTGGTTCACGTTGTACACGGGTACATCGTCGAGCAATATCAATGTTTGGTCGGGGCTGCCACCACGCACGCTGATACCGGCCGTCCCTTCGCTGCCGTTGTTTACACCGGGCAACATCTGCACCGATTTCAGCACATCGCTTTCGCCCAGAACCATTGGCATTTGTTCAATTTGTCTGGCAGTCATGCGGTTTATCCCCATAGAAGGCGAACGCAGTTCGTTTTGTATACTTCGCGAGGTAACCGTTACTTCATCCAGCTCGTTGTAGCTTTTCATTTTAATAAACAATACCGAATCGCTGCAATCGTGGCAAGTAAAAGCATACTCCTGGTAGCCAACATAACTCACAAATACCGAATCGGCATTACCGGCTCCAATGCTGAAATACCCGTACTTATTGGCAGTTGTACCCTCACTGTTATTCTTGTAAACTGTTGCACCAATTAAAGGTTCGCCACTTTCGCTATCGAGCACATACCCCGATATATTTTGACTCAATACCTGAAAAGAAATTATAAGAAAGAAAAAGAAGAAAATATATTTAATCATACTGATAATTTTGAAAAAGGGGATTATCACTAATAATGGTGTCTTTAACGGCCATGGAACCGAAAATGCCTGTACCGTTATGAACATTGGAATATACAAACGAGGGCTGGTAATATATTGTCAATTCGTCCATGCGCCCCAGATAATCATCATAAGTGAGGTACGATTTCATATACTTATCGTAATGCTTATCGAAAGCTGCCATGAAGAACATACCGTTATTTCCAGAGCTTAAATTGGGATGATATACATCAACGATCACTCGCTCTCCATCAAACCCATCATCAGGCACCCTCAAAAAATAATCATAATTTACAGTATAACCACTTAATGTATTAGGATCATAGTATGATAAAAACCGATCGGCATAGGGCGTCTTAGAATACATGGTGGCTAACCTGGCTTCAACATCACTTTCATCAATTAAGGAATCCACCCTATAATCCCATTTATAATTTAATTCGTAAACCCAAAACCAATACTTGTTATCTACTTCTTTCTCATCATTTATATCCATTTTATAATAGCACCATGGTCTTATTTCAAGCGTATCGAGTGTAACACATCCCAAACCAGTGTCAGAAGGAATAGTTGTTTCTGCCCAAACGGTATCACCACCGACCAATGCTTTTACACGGTAGGTTTTACCAGACTGCGGGGCAATGTTGCAAATATAACGGCCACTGTCGGTGTACTCAAAAGTATATTTATCCTCAGCTGTTTCAAGCCACATTGTTGCACCCTCGATGGGTGATATATTTGAAGTATCGCCCATTTCCTGCGAATGGTATAAAAACACTGTTGCAGGCAGGCTGCCGGCCTCTAATATTCCATTTAGCACAACGGGATTCCCCCTCCCTGTTGTATCAAACTCAAATTCCCGTTCACAACTTATCAGAAACAATATAAGAGGTATTACTAATACAACCAGGACTTTTTTTTGCATCGCTATTTTGGATTATTTCAGTTTAAATTCACCGATGGGTACTGAAAGTTTAAATTTTATACCATCATTAAAATGAGCTGCTTCCCCCTCACTCGGGTCCACCGTGCCATCCGGTTTATTTTCGTAATAATCGGGTATTACCATAAAAGGAGTCAATCCTGTATATTTAGAAATGCTTAACTCGGCTTTCCATATTTGAAGCTTTACGCCCAGTTCATAGTCAAACTTAACCCATCGCGCATGAAGATTGAAATCGTCGGAATTACTATCTTTTTCCCAGGCAGCAAATGTGTTTTTCATATTTTTGCTGGTATATGCCCTTAAACTACTATTAAATGCAACATAAGGTTTAATCCAACAATTATCCAATAGGACCAATTCTATAGGCATCGTTAAATATGTTAGTTGATAATTTGAATAGTCATAAAAAAAATAGTCACTAAAATCATCCGAACTATATTCAAAAAATTCACCATTCAAAATGTTAAGTCCTGCACCTGTACGTATCTTAACCCACTTTATGGGTATATAATCAATAAATCCACTCAAATGAAACACCTCTCCCTCGGTATGCCATAGCCCCAAATAGTCGAAAAAGTACTTTGAACCTTGACGATAATTTTGGTAATTTTCTTTATATTGATCATAAACTGTTGCCTTATCGACTGTTTGATCAAGTCCATAACCAATTTCTATACCGTACTTGAATTTTTGAGCAGAACATAATAAAGGAAAAACAAGTAAGAATAACAATAATCGTTTTTTCATTAGAAAACTATAAATATTGTTTTTAAAAATCAAAATTAAAAAGATATGGGAATGCATATAATCACCCCCATATCAACCAGTTTGGTTTAATTATTAATAAACCAAACTGGAAAATTTCCCGGACAAGGGTTATAGATTTCATCCCACGATACATAACCATATACCTTTTTCCTACAATGCCAATGATCACCACCAACAGACACCTCTATGTCTATATCATTTAATTCAGGTAATTCAAACATATTTCCGGGACTATTAACAACTCGTATATATTCATCAAAAACAAATGAGCCATACCTACGTTTACTTGATGTCTCATAGCTATCGTTATCTAGTATGTTATGACTTACATATTCAATACTACGAGGATAAGCATCTGGATCTGGATTACGATGAAGATCTGCAGGATATTTAATTTCTGCGATTAAAAAGTCAATCTCATATTTACTTCTTATTCTCTTGTAACCACTTCCCCATGATCTTTCTTTTTCACCTTTTACCCATATGTATGTATAGGTTCTATATGTGTCATTGGTTATTATCCTCGAAATACATTCCAACTTGATAGTAAGCTTATATTCACCTGACGTATTTGTCCATGAGTGATAGGTAACTTTGCTATTAAAATCATTATAAAAATCACTTTTAAGATTAGAATATTGCTCTACATAAACGTTATCCTCACCCTGCATCCCAGCAAATTTTTCAGGATTTTGTTTAGCAATTTTAAGTTTGTTAATATCGCCATCTGAAACAGCAATATAATTACGTTCATAGCTGTGCAGAATATCTCCAATTTTAAAAACACCATCTTTATTCATAAGTCTCAACCACAACATACTACAGTACGGGTAATCTACAGTATAATTTCCATCTTCATCCTTCCCGATAAAAAGTTGATCTTTATAATTATCGACAAAATCATCAAGTTCTTGTTCCGATTGAAGATTATCATACTCCTGAAAAACAGGTTCTAAATACTTTTCAGCCGAAACGAATCCCAAGCTTGTTTGCCAGGCTTCAAATTGGTTATCGGAGAATTGGTT
>JAQIDF010000271.1 GCA_027858145.1 Prolixibacteraceae bacterium
TTCTGTGTTGGTGATGCAAAAACACCTCGTGGGGTCGGACGTCGTGAAATCGGTCACGGTAATCTCGCTTTCAGGGCACTGAAAGGAATGATACCTGATGAATTTCCATATACTATCCGCATTGTGTCAGATATTCTCGAATCAAACGGTTCATCATCGATGGCTACTGTTTGTGCCGGAACTATGTGTATGCTTGATGCGGGTATGAAGATGAAAAAACCGGTTTCAGGTATTGCGATGGGGCTTATTACCGATACAAAATCTGATAAATTTGCAGTTCTTTCTGATATCCTTGGCGATGAAGATCATCTTGGCGACATGGACTTCAAAGTGACCGGTACTGTTGATGGTATTACGGCAACGCAAATGGACATCAAGGTTGACGGTCTTTCATACGAAGTTTTGGAACAGGCATTGGAGCAGGCACGTCAGGGACGCTTGCACATTCTGGATAAGATCAATGAAGTGATCTCAGAACCTCGTGCCGATTATAAAGAAAATGTACCGCGTATTGAAACCATGATTATTCCTAAAGATATGATCGGTGCTGTTATTGGGCCTGGTGGAAAAATCATTCAAAAAATTCAGGAAGAAACTGGTACGGTTGTCGTTCTCGAAGAGGTTGATGATACCGGACAGATACAGATTTCAGGAATCAACAAACAATCAATTGTTGATGCTGTAGCACAAATAAAAGCTATTGTGGCAGTGCCTGAAGTTGGTGAAATATATAAAGGAAAAGTAAAAAACATCGTATCATTTGGTGCATTTATTGAAATTATGCCCGGCAAAGACGCGTTGTTGCATATTTCCGAAATAGATTATGAGCGTCACGAAACTGTTGACGAAGTGCTTAAGGAAGGCCAGGAAGTTGAAGTGAAGTTAATCGGTGTTGATGAAAAAACCGGCAAGCTGAAGCTTTCGAGAAAAGTGCTTCTTGAAAAACCCGAAGGATACGTTGAGCCCAAAAGGCAACCAAGAGGTGACCGTGGCAACGACCGCCGTGGTGGAAATGACCGCAGAGGAAACGACAGGAACCGGGATCGCAACGATCGAGGTGGCGACCGTCGTAACCAATGATAAAACTTATTTAAAAGTTAAATATAACAGAGGGTGGCTTTTCAGGCTGCCCTTTTTTTATTCATGTTTATATGATGCTTCTATGTTGAAGATTTGAATAACTTTGTGTGTATTGTTGTAAAATACCCTTAATGGGATTAAAATGATGATGTTGTTACAAGATAAACTCGACCGGATAGAAAAGCACACCGAAAACTTTTCGATTTCGAAATACAATTTTTTAAAAATCAGTGCACTGGTAAAACTCATAAAAGACACCGATGCTAATGCTGCACATTGTGAGAAATGTAGCGAAAATGCACCCCGGCTTGAAAAGATGATTGACAAAATTCAATACCTTGATGATATAGTGTATAGATCACCTTACGAAAAGCAATTCAACGAAATCCGCAAACATTTTCATAAAGAACACGGGTATATTCCACCATTATACTTTTCGGGAAAATATATAATTTATGGTGCAATCGTAGGATTGGGGCTTGCAGCATTAATCGCTTTCTTGATAATACAAAAATCAGCGGTGGATGTTTTACTTGTAGGAACCGTTACCGGAATTTCTATCGGCTATATAACAGGAAGCCTGAAAGAGAAGCGATACCGCCATACGAACCGGATTGTATAGATTATTCTTTTGCCCGATATTGTCTGGTTTATGCAAATAGTTGTATTTTTATGGTCGCACTACAATAAGAACTACAATTTTATGAAGAATTTAATACCCATTATCACTTTAGCAATGACTTTTAGTTGCAATAATCCTAAACTTAACTATCCCGAAACCCATAAGGCAGACGCTGTTGATACTTTCTATGGTGTAAGTATTGAAGACCCTTACCGCTGGCTGGAAGATGACAACTCGGAAGAAACTGCCCAATGGGTAGAAGCACAAAATGAGGTTACCTTCGGATATCTCAATACACTTCCAGGGCGCGACAAAATTGAAAAGCGTCTTACCGAGTTGTGGAATTATCCGAAGTCGGGAACACCGTTTAATATTTCAGGGCGCTGGTTTATATTCAAGAACAGTGGATTGCAGAATCAGAGTGTTTTATACACAATGGACTCGCCGGATGAAGAACCAACAGTGCTTCTCAATCCTAACAAACTGAGTAATGACGGGACTGTTGCATTTGCTGGAATGGATGTGTCGCCGGATGGCAGATATATGGTTTATAAAATAGCCCGCTCGGGTTCCGATTGGAACGAAATATTTGTAAAGGATTTGGAAACTGGTGAAATGCTTGATGATCACATCGAGTGGGTGAAGTTCTCAGGCGCTTCATGCTACGGTAACGGATTCTTTTACAGTGCTTATGATGCACCTGAAGAGGGAGACGAACTTTCGGTTTCAAATAAGGGGCAAAAGATTTATTTCCATGAATACGGAACATCTCAAGACGATGATGAGCTGATCTTTTCAAATCCTGAACGCCCTGGCCGGATGTATTCAGCCGAAATCGATTCGCGTCATAAATACCTTCTTATCACCGAGTCGGAATCGACAAGCGGGAACGGACTTTATATAAAAAAACTGGGACAGGAAAACAGTCCGATTGTGAAAATAGCAGAAGGTTTTGATTCCGAGTATTTTCCGATTGAAATTACAGATCAAAAACTCTTGGTAAATACAAATTATGAGGCCCCGAAATACCGGGTAGTTGCATATGATTTGAGAAATCCCGGAGCAGGTAACTTTACAGAAGTTATACCTGAAAGTGAAAACACACTTGAAGGTGTGTCGTATTGTGGAAACAAACTGTTTGCACAATACATGGAAAATGCCAAAAGCAAAATTTCAATATTTACATCAGGTGGAGAATATGTCGGAGTGGTTGAATTGCCGGGGATTTGTAGTGCCGGGAATGTAAGAGGAACTTATAATGGTTCAACTGCATTTTATTCATACGAATCGTATAATACGCCAGAGACCGTTATGAAATACAACACCGAAACTGGCGAATCTGAAACCTTTTTTCAGCCTGAAGTGACATTCAATCCTGCCGATTTTGTTGTAAGGCAAGAGTTTTATACCAGCAAAGACGGCACGGAAGTTCCTATGTTTATTGTTCATAAAAAGGGAGTTGAACTAAACGGCGACAATCCGGCCATGCTTTATGGTTATGGTGGTTTTAATATCAGCCTTACGCCTTCATACTCTACATCGGTACTATACTATCTTGAACAAGGCGGTGTTTATGCTGTGGCTAATCTTCGTGGCGGTGGTGAATATGGTGAAAAGTGGCATAAGGCCGGCACCAAAATGAAAAAGCAAAATGTGTTCGACGATTTTATCGCAGCAGCTGAATATCTTATTGATACCGGTTATACCAATTCAGACCGTTTGACTATACGTGGAGGATCAAATGGTGGCTTGCTGGTTGGTGCGGTAACCAATCAGCGTCCCGATTTATTTAAGGTGGCACTTCCTGCCGTTGGGGTTATGGACATGTTGCGTTATCATAAATTTACCATCGGATATGCCTGGGCCAGTGATTATGGACGATCAGATGATAATAAAGAAATGTTTGAGTATTTGTTGGGCTATTCACCGTTACATTCTGTGAAAGCACAGGACTACCCGGCCATACTTGCAACTACTGCCGACCATGATGATCGAGTGGTGCCGGCGCATACTTTTAAATACATCTCGCGCGTACAGGAGTTTAATACAGGCGATTTGCCTACACTTGTTCGTATCGATGTGAAAGCAGGTCATGGCAGTGGTAAGCCAACGTCGAAGATAATTGAAGAGTACGCCGATATTTACGCGTTTGTATTTCATCATACAGGTATTAATGTAGAATAGATGAACCGTTAAATCATGAATTTTCTGGTAATCGAAGGCAATATTGGAGCAGGCAAAACAACACTGGCAAAGATGATCAGTGAGGATTATAATGCCCGATTTGTAGGAGAAGCTTTTGCCGATAATCCTTTTCTCGACAAGTTTTACAGCGATCCTAAAAGTTATGCATTTACGCTCGAGATGTCGTTTATGGCTGAAAGATACTCACAGCTTAATAATGAATTGCAAAGCCTCGATTTGTTTTCAAACTTTGCTGTGGCTGATTACTATTTCATGAAATCGTTGATTTTTGCCGGGGTAACGCTAACAGATGATGAATATACCCTCTATCGAAATTTTTTCAATATTATATATTCACGGCTTCCCCGTCCCGACTTATATGTATATTTGCATAAAGATCCGGATAAGCTTATAAAATACATAGAAAAGCGGGGACGGGATTATGAGAAAAATATCAAGGAGTCGTATCTTGATAAAGTAAGTAAATCATATTTCAGCTATTTTAAACAACAAAGCGAGTTTCCTGTTTTAGTATTAGATACAAACAATGTTGACTTTGTAAATAATAATGATGATTATAAAAAAATTTGTAATTCAATATTTAATAAAAAACATAAGGAGGGAATAACCCGGATTATTTTCTAATAAGTTTATGAATTATTTTGACTGGAGGGCTTCTATTACAGATAAAAATTCTTTATTTGGCTTTCAGGTTAGAAAAACATTCTTATTTTTGTATTAATAGTGAAAATATGTTTATAAAATAAAATATGTGTCCATCATGAAAAAATTCAATTTTAAAGTATTAGTACTGTTCGCTACTGTAGCACTGCTCATGAGCAGTTGTGCCAGCATCAAAAAAATGAAAAAAGAAGCTGATCAGATTAACTGGGATGTAAATCCCGAGGTTCTTGAAGCACATGCAGGGCAAGTGAAAGTTGCAGTTGAAGGACAAATACCTGAAAAGTATTTTGTTAAAAAAGCAACATTAACCGTAACACCTGTAGTTAAATACGATGGGGGCGAAAAAGCCTACCCCGAAATTAAACTCCAGGGTGAGAGTATAACAGCCAATAACGCTGTAATTACTTTCGATGAAGGAGGTAACTTTAGCGTAGAAGGTGCATTACCTTACGAAGAGTCAATGAAAATGTCGGAGCTCATTGTAAGAATGACGGCACAAAAAGGCGCATCAGAACTTGATTTCGATCCAATCAAAATTGCTGACGGTGTAATTGCTACTTCAGAATTAGTTGATAAGAGCGGTGCTCCTATTGTTGGTATTCAGAAAGAGGCAAACTCTACAGGTAAGTACGATTCTACAATCGACAAATTCCAGCGCGTTGTTCCTGACGAGTTTATTGCAGACTTGCACTATCTGATTAACAGCTCATATGTTCGTGGAGAAGAAGTGAAGGCTGATGATGTTAACCAATTCCAAAGCTACACTAAAGAGGCTAACGAAGATGCGCGTAAAGATCTGAAAAACGTTGAAGTATCAGCTTATGCTTCTCCTGACGGTAAGTTAGACTGGAACGATGCATTGTCAAAAAAACGTGAAGCTACAGCTTCAGGATATCTGAAAAAGCAACTTGATAAATTAGGTGTTGATAAAGATGTTAGCACTAAATATACTGCTGAAGACTGGGAAGGTTTTAAAGAGCTGATGCAAGAATCATCGATACAGGATAAAGAATTAATATTACGTGTTTTGAGCATGTACAGCGATCCTGAAGTACGCGAAAAAGAAATTCGCAACCTTTCAGAAGCTTTTACAGCTGTTGCTGATGAAATTCTTCCTGAATTGCGTCGTGCAAAATTTATCGCATCAATCGATATGATTGGTAAAACTGATGAAGAACTACTTGCCGCTGCTGAGAATAACCCATCATCATTGAACCAGGCAGAATTACTCGAAGCTGCTGAGCTTACTGACGATCTGGCCAAGAAAAAAGCTTTCTACAAGTCATTTGTCAAGCAATTTAAAAACGACTGGAGAGGTTATAACAACCTTGGAATGGTTCAGGTAATGGAAGACGATTACAATGCAGCCGCTGACAATTTTGCAAAAGCAGATCAGTTGGATAATAACAATCCAATTGTACAAAATAACCTTGGAGTTATCGCCTTGAAATCTGACGATATCAACAAAGCCAAAGAATTATTCTCTGCTGCATCGGGTACTGCTCCTCAGGTTGATTACAACATGGGCATCGTTAGCATTACACGTGCCGAGTACGACAAAGCTGTTCAGTATTTTGGCGAATGCGTTAAGCCTAATGCTGCATTGGCTAAGATACTTGCCGGTGACAACAACGGTGCTTTAAAAGCTTTAGAAGCCAACGAATCTGATGATTCGATGGTTGACTACCTTAAAGCAGTTGTAGGTGCACGCACTGCAAAAGAAAATCTGGTTGTTGAAAGTCTTGCTGCTGCAGTTGAGAAAGAACCTTCATTAAAAGCTGAAGCCAAGAAAGATTTAGAATTCGCAAAATATTTCGACAATCCGAAATTTAAAGAAGTTGTTGAATAATTGAATTGTCAAATACAAAACAGAAAAGAGTGGCCAGTTGGTCACTCTTTTTTTATGCTAGTTTGCTATCTTTATGTTTTATAATCATTAAAAACATTAGCATGGGTGGTGAAGGTTCAATCAGGGCTATGCAGGTTAGCTTGAAAAACAATCGTAACCTATTACGAAAATTCAGTCCTTTAAGAGCTAGAGAAAAGTATTTGAAGGCATATAAAATAAAGCTTAAGGAGACAAAGAAACCTACTGAAGCACAACTGGCTCAGCTTAGACAAAAGCTGATGCTTGAGCGTAAACGAGAGATTCGCTTAACAATTATCGTTTTTGTTATTGCAATTGTAATTGTTGGAGGAGTTGCTTGGTGGATCATCCAAAACTCAATAGGTTTTTGGATGTAAAGACTGGATCACTATAATTGGGGTGGACACATAATAATCTTATCCATTCGTTATGATTTTCAAAAGTGGTTCATAGCTTACCCGATTGTTTCAAGGGAACTCACCCCCCAATACATAGGGGTAATCATATGTGGTATTCAGCTAGCTGATCATGCTAGTTTCATCCATAACACT
>JAQIDF010000351.1 GCA_027858145.1 Prolixibacteraceae bacterium
ATCACTTGTACGTGGATCGAAGAAAACAACCTCAGGACTACGTGTGTCACCATACTGGAATGAAATTGTCAGGTTATCATTTGCGTCTGTAGTTATGTCACTGAATGGTTCTTCCTCAGTTCGCGCTGGTGTTGACGTAGCAATAATACCACCTCCATCATCAAGTAATGAGCGGTTGCTATCCATCAAACGTTCTTCAGCCCGTACATAGTACCACGCTTCACTGTTCCAGTCAAACTCATCTCCACACATTGTAACTGTTGTGATATCATTTTCTTCATCGTATTCAACGGTGAAATCAAATTCACCTTTTACAGATTGGTCACCTATAGAAGCACCATTTATATCACCTTCGGTAATTTCGAAGAAACGTCCTACCCATAATTGGCTAACAGGATCATTATTTAATAATTCTTCCTGTCCTGTTACTGTTTCTAAATATGCAGGAGCAGAAATAATGTCATTAAACTTGACAGTAATACAATTTTCCCTGAAATCAACTTCAGCGTCGGCAGGAGTAAAATGTGCCAATACAGGATTATATAATTCTACAGTATAATCTTGAATCGCCAAACCTGCAGTTGCGGGCTGAAATTCATTACCTGCCATGTCTTCAATTTGTGAGCTGGCAATAGTTACTGTTACATTAGTAGCAGACTTAAATGAAGAATCAGCAACGATGGCTATTTGTTTGGTGTCAGCTGAATAATTAGCTTCAAAACCTACTTGACTGAGACCATCTTCAACTGTGATAAATGAAGAGATACTGGTATTGGTAATTGGAGCACCATTTGCCAAACGAATGTCTTCGTTAAAATTCAAATATATTGTACCTTTCTTGTGAAGGTCAGCTAAAGCTACACCAAGTTCTACAGGATTCAACATATCGGCGTTTAATAATTCGCCGCTTGTTGCTGAATCACCGTCAAACCAAACAGAAGGCATTAAAATATCATCAGTATAAGCTTCTGTATCTTCAATACCAGAGATATTTCCTTGAATTTGCTGAGCTGCACTTAGACCTGAATCTGTAAAATAGTCAGGATCATATAAACCAGTTGTACTTGCATCGTACGCAACTGCATAAACTTCATATTCTCCTTCACCATTATCAGGCCCCTGAGTTGCAGGCAAACCGTCTACACGTCTTTGGCTTTCTACCGGATAATTAACAGGAATTGTTCCTTCAGCAAAAATTTCAACAGTATCTGCTGATTCACCGGTTCCAATTACATAAAAATCACCAAGATTTCCTTCTTGTTCAGTATATGTTCCTGTTCCACGGTGTTCCCTTGATGTACCTGTCGTGTTTGAACCATCATCGGCATAACCAATAATATCGGCTAAAACAGGTGCAGAAGAACCCTTTTTAACTACAATGTATTTTATAGAACAATCTTCATCAGCTTTTGTGAAAATATCAAATGAAGTACCGCGGAAATTATCAGCATAAAACTGTGTAATTTCAGGAGCAGTCCAATCGCCTGATGCATATGTTTTGGAGGCAGCGTTATTTTCGCTTCCATCAAAATACCGAATAACATTACCATTCAGGTTCACAGTATATGAACTACTGGTAAGATCGTTGTCAGGATTAATTCTAATACTGTCAGCAACGACAGATAAAGTAGCAGCTACCACATTACCGCCTGCATCAACCAACGAAATATCGTCGCCTAATTCATCAGCAATATTTGAGCTGGTAACTTGTGTTCCGTCAACTGTATAGATATCTTCAGCAAATACAATCCAGAAATTAACATCTGTCCATATTTCACCTGAAGCCTGCTCTTCATTTCCACGATATGCTTTAATAGCAGGATCAAAAGTAGCAGTAGCCTTTGTAGAGAAATTCCATCCTGTATTATTATTGATACCAGCAAATTTGTTGCCAGACATATCTTGCAAGATATCAGGTTTAATGCGAACATACATTTCAGTGTATGCAGGCAACAGATTACTATAATAATTAAACCACTCGATATCGATAAACATACCAGAACCATCCAACGTTACGTCATATGGTCCATTTAATGTTAATAAGTCGCCACCCTCCTGATTTTGACCGGGAGCCATATCAGTAGAAGTGTATAATGCTATATCACCAAGTTTTGGTGTATAACCGTCAACAAACTCAACTTGTTCGGAGAAGTTTATTCTGAATGTTGAATCACGGCCAACATCCGTTGCATCGTCTGCCGGAGCCAGGGCATCTTCATCTGCTAAAGTAGGAGCACTTGTATCCTCGATATTAAAATTCCATTCTTCATTGGAACCAAAAACATCAGCAGGAACATAATTTTGCCCACTCGCATCTTTAATTGCCTTGTCTTCAATAGACACGTAATACGCGGAGTTTTCATCGTAGTTAACTCCAGAAAACTCTATAGTTACCGTATTATCTGCAAAAGTAGCATTACCTCCTGCTGATACAGTATTAGGTCCATTGACCTGGAAAACCCTTATCAGGTTATCCGCTGCATCATACAGTCCGATCGCACCACCAGTACCGGGTACTACCTCACCTGTAAAAGTCAGGGTAAATTCGGTAATACCACTTGATACTGTTGCGCCATCAGCTGGATCTAGCCCGTTGTCAGCCAATTCTGGCTGGGCAAAACCCATCTGAACGCTCAATAACAGTAATACAAGCAAACTACTGAGTTGTGTAAATGATTTTCTCATAGCACTTGTTTTTAAATTGAACTTAATTGATTGATTTAAAATTATTTAATTATTTATCTCATTTTCTATAATTGGACTGTTCACAACAGTTCACGATAGTTTACAAACGTATAAAAATTATCGGCAATGTACAAAACATTGTCCAACAAAATAACAGCTCCATTACCCGATATTTCCTAATTTTAACAGTTATTTCAAGTTGTGTTCATTATAACTTTTCGTGTAGTGTTGTGTATTTTCAGATTCATTATTTTAAAAATCAGGTTAATATAATACTTTTTACTGCATTATCCCAATATTTAAAAGGTTTTTTAAGAACCTGATGTTAAAAAAACAAAACTACACTTTCAATGAACTGTCCCTAATACAACAAAAAACACATACACCCTACCGGGGAGTATAAGTTTTTAGGTAAAAAGTGCATATGTGCATGAACTCATAAGATCATGAGTTTCCCAACATTCCAACATTCCATTATTCCAGTTTTCCATTTTTCCATTTTTCCACTTTTCCAGCATTCCAATTTTCCAACATTCCACTTTTCCACTTTCCCATCTGGTTCATAAGATTCCAATATTCCAGTAATCCCCACCTCGCGATATTGCTTTGTTGATAGGAGCTGCAAGGTTGTTTGGGATTGCTTCGTTCCCGAAGCAAGTCCGGGACTGGTCGCAAAGCTCCCAGCATTGGTCAATAAGTCATTTGTCATTTGTCATTTGTCGTTATTAGTAAAAAGTGCATATGTGCATGGGCTCATAAGATCATGAGTTTCCCAATATTCCAGAATTCCACTATTCCATTATTCCACTTTTCCATTTTTCCAGCATTCCAACATTCCAGTTTTCCAATTTTCCAACATTCCAATTTTTCCAACATTCCATTATTCCAGTTTTCCAACATTCCAATTTTCTATGAAATATACAAAATTGTTTGTACGGATTGTTCTAATCGAATAATTCCTTTAGAGTTTGGGTTGCAATAAACATTTTTTCACTGTCAGGTAATTTTATGAAGTCATACTTTTTATAAAACTTTTCAGCTTCTTCGTCTATGGGATCAACCACTATTCCAAATGAGCCTATTTCTTTAGAGATTTCGTAACTCCTTTTTAATGCATCAATCAGTAATATTTTCCCTATACCTTTTCTTTGGAATTTAGTGTCAATAGCCAATCTGCCAAGTAGAGTAGTGGGAATAGAGGTATATGATTTAGGGAGTTTTTTTTGAATTTGTTCAGAGAAGTTATTTAACGGAATACTATTATTTGAAAGAGTATAATATCCTTGTATGACATTTGTTTCTTTTTCTATCATTACGAAACATGCCGACAATTTTCGTTTTACATCTTGTCCTGCTTTATTTTTTAGATAGTTATTCAAAAGCTCTTTACCGCAATTAAAATCTTTTCGATTATGATTTTTGCCTAAAAGTTCAATCATTTTCTATTTCGAATTAGCGATAAAAGAGTTGTAATCATTTAAAGCACTTTTCAATGTCTCAGACGGTTTATGGGGATTTGTTATTGCATCAAAGAATATTTGACTATCTCTTTCAGAGGCAATTATTTGCTCTTTTTCATTTATTATTTCTTTTGCTTTTTCTTGAACTGTTCGAAAAATAAAATCCGTCAGATTTCTGTAACCACCTAAGTATGCAGCTTTCTCAAAGAATTGTTTTTGTTCTTTAGGAAGTCTGGCATCAAATCTTGTTTGTTCTGTAATTGCTGTGCTCATAATTATATTTTTTTCTACAAATGTACGGATAATATCAGTATATAAAAATATTGGTAAAACTCTCTTTGAAAGGAAAAGTTCTAATAATACCATTTAGTATCTTCCCAACTCCCCATTGCCCTATCATTCCAACATTCCAGTTTTCCACTTTTCCAGTTGTCTGTTTTTATGAGTGTTTTCTCATGTTCCGGCAATTCATATCCTGCGGATATGTTACTTTGTAATATTTGTTTTGGTAATGTATTCATTAACAATAGATCGTTAGATTTTAGACATGAGACAATAAGTCTATTAATCATTGATTTCCGAAGCGAGTCCGGGACTGGTCGCTAAGCTACCAGCATTTAGTCATTAGTAAAAAGTGCATAAGTGCATGGGGGCATAAGATCATGAGTGACAACAATACATCATTCCAGTTTTCCAACTT
>JAQIDF010000355.1 GCA_027858145.1 Prolixibacteraceae bacterium
CTGTCCACCATGCAGTTGAAAAGTCGATAGCACCTACCTGGCCTATACCCTTAGTAAGTGTTAACGGACAAGTTGTAGTTACTGTACTTGATGCCCCTTCGTACGAAACAACTGCCTCTTGGGCACCTTCGGCAGCCGGGATTTTGCCAAACTGAAGAGATTCGTTTGCCAATACACTTGTTGAACCGTCGGAATAAGTCGCTGTGACCTCAACTCCTGTTGTATTGAATATGACAGAGTCGTCACTAAAGAAATAGTATTCGGTCATATCAGGCATACTTGTAATTTCCAGACTTTTAACCGGGTTTGTAACGTTAAGGGTATAAAGACTTGATATCGCGTCGGTGTATTCACCCATTTTTGTTTTATTGTAAGCTACAATAACCGTCTTTTCCCCGAGCGTGGTCATATCAGGAACTACGGTGAATGAAATATCTGAAGAATCAACCTGTTCTGAAGATCCATCAGCATAAGTAACCGTAGCAACTGCATCACCCCAGAAGTTTTCATCGCCAAATTCAACAATAGAAGGAGCCCCTTCAATAGCAATTGAAAAAGGATCAACGTCTACTACTTCAGTAACCTCAGAAGGTAAGAGATAAGCTTTTTCCATTTCGAAATAACTGGCATCGCATATTAAGAAAGCTACAATATCATCTGTTGCCGAAACCGGTTGTTGATAGGTCATTTCCAACTCAGTACCATTTGTTCCTACGGCAGTGGCTGTAACAAATGCATTGCCTGTTACAGAGTGGTCAACAACAATGGTAACATTAGCACCATCCATAGTAGCGCGGAAATCGTTCCAGATATCGCCATCCCCATCAGTGTCGGGGTAATTATGGGAGACCATATTCAGATCGAAATCATCGTTGCCCCATCCGTAAGCATCTGAACGGAGTACAAAGTATTCTGAATAGTTGTCGGCATCCCGATCGGCAACATTGGCAACTCCAAGGTTCCAGTTATTCCAGTTGCTTTCGCTGCCTCCATTATGGTTGACAAACTCAAAATGCAATAGTTTGTTTGGAGGAATTGTGAAGTAATCAGAGAATGCAGTATTCCACGCTGAACTGTAATCTTCAGCTCCGACTATTGCCGTATTGATGGGCAGGTAAGTGGTATCACCTGTATCCATACTTGCTTTGGCGGCTGCAATTGAGTCGATCCTGCTCTGTAGGTCAGAGGGCGCATCAATTGAATAAGAATCCAACTGATCGCACCCAACTAAGCCTAATAATGCTAAGATTGCTGCGCATAAAGCGCACCTAATTAGTTTAGTTGTTTTCATAAAATTAAATTTAATTAAATTCATTCTTTTTTATATTATATCAGATTCGTTTGCTTGTTAGTCACAAAGTTAGTTTTAACGTTTTTTAGCACAGTGTACTGATGTTTATTTAGGGTGGACAAATAGATAAAATTGCATTAACAGCAATTTTGCACTTCATAATTGGTGTGTTTAGCCAGTTTATTATAGGATATTGAAGTTGCAGGATGAGTTAAATAAAATGCCTTTAAGCATGGTCAAATATTATAGGGGGGGGGCTGTCTAAAGTTTACGATCAATGAAAGTTTACATCCTGAAACACTTTTTATAATATTAGACATTACTATTCGGGCATTCGTGGTTTTAATTTTTTTTTGTGGTTAATAAATTACAACAGTTCGTTTATGTTTTTTAAGCCATTTACAATGAGTTGTTTATAATTCTATGGGGCATTTGTTTAAATTGCTGATATTTAGTGTATTGCAAACAAGTCTATTGTCTCATGTCTAAAATCTAACGATCTATTGAAACAAATAAGTAATAAAAAAAGAAAGGATAGATGCTTCATCTATCCTTTTCTCAACTAAACCTAACTAATCTAACTAAACCTAAAACTATGAAAAATAAACCTACCACAAAGGTATGTTGTGAAGCACAAAAACAAAAGAAATTACTGTTAACACTTGTTAAAATGGTTATTTTTTACAATGAGTTAACAATTCTTGATCATTGTTCAACAAAATGATATTTAATATAGCCTTTTTGATTACCATCACCATATGATATTTTATTGAATTGGGTACGCATTGCAGCTGTTTTGGCATATGATAGGAGTTGTTCATTGCTATCACTTGCAATCACAGGATTAGCTTCAATTACTTTCCCGTCAGGGTTAACAATGATGTTAACTTTAACATTTCCGCCGTGATGCGACAAGTAAACCGGTATCGGTAAGCGAAAGTGGTATCTTTCTTCAAGGTAATATTCGATATTGCTTTCTCCACTGTATAATTTATTTAGAATAGAATCGGGGTCAATTCCTTCTGTTGTTTCTTCAGGCATTTGAAGATCGTCAATAGTTTGAATTTCTTTTGATAATTGTTGACTCACGTCTTTCACCAGGTTCTGAGCTTCTTCTAATTCACGTTGGTATGTTTCGTCAAAAAAATCGTTCGTAGGATCTGCAGCCTGGTTTGAAGCTACATTTGTACGCTGTTGTGATGTGAATTCATTTATATTCTCTGTGTTTCTTTCTTTTTCCTGAATATCGTTAATTATTTCTTTTTCGGGGAAATCTATAATCATTTCGGTCTCAAAGAATTCTTTTTTTACTCTGAATTCGTTTATATTTAATAGCAAAAAAACAATAATGTGGAAGGTTAATGTTACTATTAAACCATCTTTGTATTTGTGATATGTTTTTTTCAGCTCTATCATTTAACGACAAATATATAAAAGGTGCGATTATCAATGATAGAACGGGATTAAAATTTTGTCATAGTTTTGAATTTTTGCCCAGCCTGTTATTTTAAGCTGAAATAATGCTTATTTATTTGTATGTAAATAATTATAGTCTTAAATTCAGAGGATACAAAAAAATGAATGTTTTCTAATGTATTCAAGATATTATTATATTTTTATAGATTAATTTAGTGTGTAATTGATAGTTTTTTGATTAATTTGAATTATTATTATCATATAATCTTTAGAAATTCTTAATTTAGGGAAGTTAAGGTGTGCGTTTTTTTATTAATTGATTCGGGTATATATCAGATAATTAAATAAATAACTCTTTGTGTTGAGGTTTTTCATTGAGTTGGATAGTGGTTAGATTGCGAAAATCTTTGAATTATGAATGTTAGATATTCTACAAATATAAGTAGTGTTTTTGTTATTTTCACTCTTTTATTCCTGTTGTATTCATGCAATCCGCAGGGGATAAGTGATTATGAAGAAGAACAGGAGCCTGTATTAGAAAATATTGATTTTTCAACAGAGCTATTTTCACTTGGAGGTGATATTCAACCATTCAATTCTGAAATACGGATTGATACACTGGGTCAAGATAAGTATATCATTAATTTGACGTTATATACAGATTTTCCTTCACTATTACCTCGATTTCAACTCAACTTAAAATATCCTCGAAAATTAGCACATGCTTTGTGGAGTTCGCGAACATGGTCAAACAGCTCATTTCTTACTATTCCTAATTACGCGAGGCTTCAGTCTGAATACAATATTGTATCCGTGGTTGAACGTAACAGTCAGAACCGGATTACTATGGCCACTTTTGATGATTTTCAAAGCCAACATACACAAATTGATGTAACAGAATCAGGAGATTCACTTGTTTTTTCATTTAACTTTTTTAACGATATATTGCCTGATGCTGAAATGCTGGAATATACGGCACAAATTTTAGTAGATATGAGCGATAATCATTTTTCAAATACAGTTCGCTCAACATCGCAGTGGCGAATCGATTTTGAAAACCCCGGAGCTATAACAAATGTCGATTTATCGTTAAAACCGGTATATTCTGTTTGGTATCCAATGGATCGAAATATACCACTGGAAAATATTACTTACTATTTCGACTCAATTTCGTCTATGGGGTTCGAATCGGTTTTATTTGATGATGCCTGGCAAAACGTAGTTCGGTTTGAGGTCGATTCAACCGGAATGTGGAACCCCTCGGATATTGAAGTTATTAAAGATTTTATTGAAAAAACAAAGGAATCGGGAATGCAGATTGCCTTGTGGTATACAAAACCTTTTATTGGTGCTCATAACTATGTGTTCGAACATTTTGAAGGAAAATATTTGCAGTATCGTACGTCAAGTCAGCCGATACTGGATATTCGTTACCCTGAAGTGCGCGATTACTTAACCGAGATGTATGCCCAGATAGTTTCAGAATGGGAGGTAGATGGTATTTGGTTTGATTTCCTGAATGGATATTATCCTAATGAGCATATTATTGTTACTAAGGATGAAGAACGCGATTTTGTATCTGTGCGTAAGGCACTTGACTCATTGCGCACTCAAATGAAATATGCGATGCATTACGAACGACCAGATATTTCTATTAATCAGAGCTACAAATCAGTTGGTCCGTTGCATACATCAAATACGAAAACAATTAATGGTTTTTTGGGAACGACTGTTTTAACAGATGTTCGTGAAAAGCTTGTAAATAACCGTTTGTTGTATGGTGAATTTTCACCTTTCATGGAAGTGATAGGTATTCACCCGAAAGATCCCGCTGTGGATGTTGCAAAGAAATTTCAATCAGTACTTTTTGGTACTCCTTATGTTTCATATTTTTCATACACCTTACCCGAAGATGTTCGGCTGACCCTGAAATTTTGGGTTAACTATTGGAAGACAAACGCTAAGTATCTAATAGAAAACGATTTTAAAGCATATAACCCGGTTCAGCGTTATCCTGTTTTAATCGCGGGCAATGATAAAAAGCAAATACTGGCTTTTTACGATCGGGTTGCTCCTTACGATTTCGGTAACTTTCGTTTTGAAAAAGCCGATATAATTAATTCTTCTGACTATCCATATGTAATGTTAAAAGGAACGACTGAAGATGACCTCGATTTTATTACCTACAATCATATGGGACGATATTACGACAGAGGTTCGCTTAAATTTAAGAACGGTGTTGCCTTACTAGAAATTCCAATAGGGGGATATGCTCAACTGATCAAGAAGTAATTTATTTGCGTTCAAATTTTTATTTGGAGTATTACACAACTTACAGGATGAGAGTGATTCAAAAATTATTATTTATTATCCTGGTGCCCGGTTTCTTTTATTCATGTTCATTATTCACCCAGGGGACAAAAACCGATAAATCTACCGATTATTTTGAAAAAGGGTTGCAGGCGTATCGCATGGGGCAATATGATCATTCGGTTGAATTGCTTAAAAAATCGATTGAAGCCGATAGCTTGAACGTAAATGCATATTTATTGATGTCGGATGTGGCTTCTGATATAAATAATAACAAATTGCGATTGCAAGCACTTGAGAAAGTAACCCAAATT
>JAQIDF010000380.1 GCA_027858145.1 Prolixibacteraceae bacterium
ACATCACCGGAATCAAAACAGCTGCCATGATGATGGTTTCGCGCCAGGTAGCGCGCCCCATGTCTCCAAATGTCCAGAACACGATGGCTGCCAACTGTACATCGTCCGAGAAATATTGCATAGCCGATATGCCTGCCCCGAAAAGCGACGAAATTATGATGCCTGACAAGATAATAACCTCGGGCGTTGCACCTTTGTATTTTGATAAAAGCAAGATAACAACAACACTAACCAGGCTCCAGCAGAAAGCTGAAAGCGTAACCACATATGGGTTATCGATAATGGCAGCATCGGCCGGACCGCTGTAGCCACTGCCTGCCCCTAAAAAAATGATAGCGAACGCTGCACCAAATGCTGCCGCTCCCGATATACCCAATGTAAAAGGCGAGGCCAACGGGTTTTTCAGCAGGCTTTGGATAACCGCACCCGAAACAGCCAGTGCCGTACCTGCCAGTATAGCACCTACTACCCGTGGTAACCTTATCGACAGAATGATTTGCGAATAAAACGGGTCGCCTTCTCCGGCAATGATTTTAAACAATGAAGCCAGAGATGTATCGGCAGAACCCGAGACCAATGCCAACATGGCAATTGCAACGAGCAGCACAACAATAATAGCCATGAATGTTACACGGCGACGGATGAACTTTTTGTATTGTGCAACTATTTTTTCGGGCATATCAATCCATATTTAATAAGTTTATAGGTCGAAAAATCGCCGATGTTGAAGTAAGTGTATCATACATTTCAGCATTTAAGAACATCCGGGTTATCTCGTCAGTTTTCTCTTTAATGTTGATATCAGAAAATCGTTCGGGGTAAAGCACCTTGCCAATGTACCAGGCGTTGGTAAGTACAAGCTCGTAGTTGGTTGCATAGTTGTTATAAGGCATTACTACGTGTGTATTACCATTTTGGATGACATCAAGATTTTGGGTAAGCGTGTTTGCTGGCAGCAGGTCGTTTTTCACCAAAAACAGCCCCGACTCATCGATAAATAGGTACTCGGGATTCCACAACATCAACTGTTCTTTGTCGATGTATGTGCCCCTTACGTGTGAATACATTTCTTTACTGATTTGGGCTGCTACATTTTTGGCATTAAGAAACATAAACGGAGGATAGTAAGGTTGTGTTGAAGTAATGCCATGTGCACCGCTGTATGGAACACCGCCAATGTAAACATCGGGTTTGAGTTCATCGGGTATATCGTGTGTGCGTTGGTTAAGTTCGGTAATGTTTTGGTTGATAAAGTGGATTAACGAATCTGTGCGGGCTTTTTTATGCAATATTTTGCCTAGTAGTTTAAATGTAGAAAACAAGGTGTCGCGTGCGGTTCCAAACTCAGTTGCATCGATGGCCACAACAGGTATGCCGGTTTGTCGTTGCAACCTGTCGGCATCTTCAATGGTGGCGTAGGTCATGAAAATTGCTTCAGGACGGGCTTTCAGAATCAGCTCGGCATCGCCGCCCATCATAGGGCCAATGGTTGGCAGCTCCAGCAATTCGGGATGAGCCAATACGTAAGGGCGGTCGTTGCGATGTTCAATATCCTCGATGCCTGCAATTTTATCGGCAGCATCCATGTACAGCAACATGCGAAGTGCGCTGGCACGTACACCCACAATGCGGGTCAACGTATCGGGCAGTGCTACTTGCCGCCCCAGTACATCGGTAAATACGCGGGTGTTTGATGCTTTTTGGTTTTGTTGGTTGTTGCAACTTAAAAACAGCGTTTGTACAAAAACAAATAATATAAAAAGGAGCTTCTTCATAGTTATAATTTAATGCTGGCTGTTGGCCGGTATTTCGTATCCAGCTCAAACCCTTGTGAAGTTATGCCGCTTACATTTTCACGTATCGAAATGGGACGCCCCCAAAGGCTGTCGCCGGTATTCACGTAATATAAGAAGTCATCGCCTTTTGAGAACCAGGCTGTGGCCGATAAATTCATCTTTTTGTTGAGAGAATAATCAATCCCGGCTTCGAAATTATCGAGTGATTCCGGTCCCAGGTCGGGGTTCGCATATTTTGGACCAACCCACATCCAGCCTGTGCGGGTGAGGTCGTCAAGTATAGATGCCCTAAAACCATGCGAGTAATTTACATAGGCGCTAATGTTTTTCATAAAATTAAAACGAAATCCCAGCCGGGGTGATAATGCATTCCAACTGTTATTGGTCAGCCCGGGTGTGGTATTCCATGGGTCGGTTGAGTAGTAATTGCCATCAAAAAATTGAACATGGTCGAAACGAAGTCCGGCAACCATAGTTATTTTCTCTTGCCAGAATTTGTATTCATCCTGAACATAGCCGGCCAAAGTGCGTATTTTCCCTTCGTTATAAATGGTATCATAAGGGGATGTTTGATAATAATCGCCGCCGGCAATGCTGCCCTGTTTCAGTTCGAAACCACCGGTGACGGTATTG
>JAQIDF010000387.1 GCA_027858145.1 Prolixibacteraceae bacterium
AAATACATTTAAATTTTAATCCTAAAAATATAATTATATGAGTTTAGTTGGAAAAAAAGCACCAGTATTTAATGCCGCGGCAGTTGTTAATGGTAATGATATCGTTGAGAATTTCTCGCTAAAGCAATATGAAGGAGATAAATATGTATTGTTCTTCTTTTACCCTAAAGATTTCACATTTGTTTGCCCAACCGAAATAATTGCATTCCAGAATAAAATTGAAGAATTCGAAAAAAGGGGTGTAGCTGTTGTTGGATGTTCAACCGATTCGGAGTTTTCACACTGGGCATGGTTAAACACAGAGAAGAACAATGGAGGAATTAAAGGCGTTAAGTTTCCCATCGTTGCCGATATTTCTAAAACCATATCAATGAATTACGATGTGTTGGCCGGTGAATACAATTATAACGACGAAGGCGAAGCTGTTTTTGAGGGAGAGCCTGTTGCCTATCGCGGATTGTATCTGATTGACAAAGAAGGGCTCGTTCGTCATTCTTTGGTTAATGATATGCCACTTGGTCGTAGTGTTGACGAAGCTTTACGCATGGTAGATGCCTTGCAGCACTTTGAAGAAAACGGAGAAGTATGCCCTGCAAACTGGAAAGAAGGAGATGATGCAATGGATGCATCTTCGGTGGGCGTTGCAAAGTACCTTTCAGAACATTAATCGTTAGTAAATTTTAGATAACTCGGCAGGGGCTGTTCATAACGGTTCCTGCTTTTTTTATGATTTTAGTCGGGGGTTTGCTTTTCTAAATTTAGTACTTTAGTGCTTTTAGATCAAAAATTGCACTATGGTTGATATTGAAAGTATTAATCTTTCTTCGGTATACGAAAAGCGAAAAAACGACAGGGATATTTTTCAGGAACTGATGCCTACTAAAGTTAAAGAAATTTTACTGGTGGCTACAAAGTATGATGCCTATTCCATTGTTCGGGAAGGCCAGTTTTCTGATAAAATATTTGGTGAGTATCTTCAGTTAAATCTTTATTCGGCACCTCGTTTTACAAGTGTGAATACGAAGCAGGAAGCGGTTGAGGCACTCAAAACCAGGCATTTTGACATGGTGATAATTATGGCTGGTATCGATCGTCAGGCGCCACTCGATATTGCCCGCGGTATTAACCATGTAAAACCACGATTGCCAATACTTTTACTGGTTAACAACAATTACGACCTTGCTTATTTTACCGAAACTTCAGAACCGCTTCATTATATCGACAGGGTTTTTGTATGGAATGGAAATACCAGCATTTTTCTTGCCATGATCAAATATATTGAGGACAAGAAAAATGTTCAACGCGATGTTTTGGTTGGTAACGTCAGGATTATACTTCTTGTTGAGGATTCTGTGAAGTACTATTCGAGGTATCTTCCGTTGCTATATACTAATGTTATGTTGCAGACTCAAAATCTTGTGGCCGACGATTCAACTGATGAGCTGCATATGATACTTAAAATGCGTGCCCGACCCAAAATTCTTCTGGTAAGTAATTACGAGGATGCTATCTCAGTAATCGATCATTATAAAGATAACCTGTTGTGTGTAATCAGCGATGTGAAATTCTCAAAAAACGGGAGTGATGATATTGATGCAGGGATTGATTTATTGAACTACGCTAATTCAATACTTAAATTTAAGGTGCCGCTACTACTGCAATCGCATGATGTAAAGAATAGAAAAAGAGCTAATGAAATAGATGCCGATTTTATTGATAAAGATTCCGATAGTTTGTCGAAAGATATTCAGCGTTTTATATATCATCGTTTAGGCTTTGGTAATTTTGGGTTCTTGATGCCCGATGGGCGAAAGGTTGCTGATGCGCATTCTCTGCACGAGTTTCAGGAGTTAATGAAGAAGGTTCCTATTGAATCGATTCTTTATCATGCATCGCGTAATGAATTTTCGAAATGGTTGATGGCACGCGGCGAGATTAATATGGCCGAGTTGCTGAAAGTCAGGCAGGCCGATGAGTTTGAACAGAAAAAAGATGTAAGGGAATTTATACTGAAAGTATTTGAAAAGGTAAAGATGCAACAGTTGCGGGGGCGAATTGTCAATTTCGACCCTACACTGGTGAAAGATAACCGCTACATCATCAGGCTTTCAAAAGGTTCGTTGGGGGGCAAGGGTAGAGGCCTGGCCTTTATTTCAAATTTTATTGAAAATATTGACTTTAAGAAAATTATTCCGGATGTAAATATTCGCATACCGGCAACGTCAGTTATTGGAGCTCTTGAGTTTGATTCATTTGTTGAGGCAAATGATTTATACAATAAAATCATTGTTCAGCATAGTTATAACAATATCAACGAGTTGTTCTTGAAGGGCAAAATCAGTGAAGCGCTTAACGAAAAGCTGTTCTTGTACCTTGTGAATATGAAAAGGCCATTGGCGGTGCGTTCTTCCGGTTTATTTGAAGATTCGCTTTTGCAACCCTTTGCCGGGGTTTACAGCACGTATCTGCTTCCTAATAATCATCCCGATATTAATGTGCGGCAAAAACAACTGAGGGAAGCCATTAAACTTGTTTATGCTTCTACTTTTGAAAAAACAGCCCGTTCGTATTTCAAAGCGGTGAATTATAAGATCGAAGAAGAAAAGATGGCTGTAATTATCCAGGAGGTTGTGGGGCATGAGTTTAATGGTAAGTATTACCCGCATATTAGCGGCATAGCCCAGTCGTACAACTATTACCCGGTGTCGTACATGCAACCGGCCGATGGTTTTGCTGTTGCGGGTGTTGGACTCGGAATGTATGTTGTGGGGGGCGAAAAGTCTTACCGTTTCTGTCCAAGATTTCCCAAAATAAATCCTTCTTCAGTTGGCGACCAGATGCGCGACTCGCAAAAAGAATTTTATGCTATTGACATGTCGCGTACTGGATTTGATTTGAAAGATGAAGGTGAAATGGCTACTATTGAGAAGTATTCGGTTAAAGAAGCCGACAAAGACGGTACTCTCACCTATTGTGCTTCAACTTTCGACCTTGAAAATGATATATTATTGCCGGGAACCGATGCTCGGGGTGTAAAAGTGGTAGACTTTTCAAATATTTTAAAGTACAGCTATTTTCCGCTTGCCGATTCGTTGCACTTGTTGTTAAAGCTGTTTAAAGAAGCCATGGGCGTACCTGTTGAGCTCGAATATACTGTTGACCTGGAGAAAACATCCGATAATGGTTTGCCTACACTATATTTATTGCAAATTAAACCGTTGATTAGAAAAGAGGAGATGGTAACAGTTGATATTGGTAAAGTTGAAAAGGCCAGGACTTTGATGTATGCTACAGCGGGGATGGGTAATGGTATCAATCGTGAGATATGTGATGTTGTGTATGTTAATATAGCATCGTTTGACCGGACAAGAACACGTGAAATAGCACAACAGCTTGGTACCATCAATGAAAAAATGGCTGAAGAAAAACGTGATTACATTTTAATTGGCCCCGGACGCTGGGGATCGCGCGATCCGTTTACCGGAATACCTGTTGTGTGGTCGCAAATATCAAGGGCAAAGGTAATTGTTGAGATGGGGCTTGAAGATTTCCCTCTTGATGCTTCACTTGGATCACATTTTTTCCACAACGTAACCTCTATGAATGTTGGCTATTATTCCATACCATACGATTCGGCTGATTCGTATGTGAATATCGATATGCTTAAGAGTGTGCGTGTACTTGAAAAAACAGAATTTGTAAAGCATTTACGTTTCGAAAAGCCGCTGGAGATATTAATGGACGGTCGTGAAAGAAAAGTTTTAATTTCTCAAAAATAACAACAATGAAGCATACTTTTTACGCTATCGTCTTTTTGGTACTTATCACAGCATGCGGACAGGTTTATTTTAGCGAACCCAATCCGCAACGGGGTGTTCGGGTGAAGTCATTTTCGGAAAAGCTGCAGGGTGTTTATGCTGACAGTATTTTTCAAATTGAAATAGGTAAAGATTCGATAAATGTAATGGGTGAGCCTTATAAAATAACGAAGAAAGATGCTGCGGCTGATGAAGTTACCATCCGGTATTATAAAAGCAACTATTTTGTGTCGTTTAAAGATTCGCTGTACTATTCTGTGTTTATGGCACGTTTTTATGATGATAAGCTTGCTGTTTATATGCTAAACCCCGATGAACGTTCGGTTGAGGTTCTTTCCCGCTTAGTGAAAGTTGATACCATTGATGCTCAAAAAGACCATTATCTTATTTCACCATCTAAGCAAGACTTTGATGCATTAGTTGATAATGAGGTTTTTGATGTGATGGGAGTTTTTGAAAAGGAATAATTGCAGACGATAATTCGGGTGGGCACATCATAATCTTATTCATTCATACTACAATAGATCGTTAGATTTTAGACACAAGACAATAGATATTTGTGTAATGTAGAACTAGTTTAAGGTTTAGGGTGTCCCAAAACTGAAAACAGGAGAAAAACGCCTTCATAAATATAAAAAAATGAAGGCGTTTAATTTTTCATTTATTCGGGCAGCTTGTCATATCCCTTACGTTCTACTTCTTTATTTACTTTCATTACCAGACCTTGTAATACCTTGCCAGGGCCTAATTCAGTAAATGATTTAGCACCGTCGGCAATCATATTCTTTACAGTTTGTGTCCATCGCACGGGTTCTGTTAGCTGGGCAATCAGGTTTGCTTTAATTTCCGAAGGTTCGGTGTGTGGCTTTGCATCAACATTTTGATACACCGGGCAAACAGGCTTGTTAATGTTAGTCGCTTCAATTGCAGCTGCCAGTTCTTCACGGGCAGGCTCCATTAACGGTGAGTGGAAGGCACCGCCTACAGGAAGGATTAATGCGCGTTTGGCTCCCTTTTCTTTTAAGCTTTCGCAGGCATTTTTCACGGCATCAACAGCACCTGAAATAACCAATTGTCCGGGGCAATTATAATTGGCAGCAACAACAATTCCTTCAGTTTCGTTGCATACATGTTCTACTGTTTCATCATCGAGGCCAACAATGGCAGCCATTGTAGAGGGTTCAACTTCACATGCTTTTTGCATGGCTAAAGCACGTTTCGAAACCAGTTTTAATCCGTCTTCAAACGAAAGAGCCCCGGCTGCAACCAGCGCTGAGAATTCCCCCAAAGAATGACCGGCAGTCATTTCGGGTTTGAATTTATCGCCGAGTACTTTTGATAAAATAACGGAGTGTAGGAAAATGGCAGGTTGTGTTACTTTTGTTTGCTTTAGCTCGTCGGCCGTTCCCTCAAACATGATTTTAGTTATTTCAAAGCCAAGTATCTCATTGGCTTTGTCAAACATCTCGCGGGCAATATCCGAGTTTTCGTAAAGGTCTTTACCCATGCCCGGGTACTGGGCTCCCTGGCCCGGAAAAACAAATGCGTTCATAAGTGTTCAGTTTTATGTATTACTAATGCAGGTTGCTGCTAATAATTCTTAAGAATTCTTCACGTGTTGCTACCCGGTTAAAAGCACCGGTAAAATCAGATGTTGTGGTAACTGAATGTTGTTTTTGCACGCCGCGCATTTGCATGCATAAGTGTTGTGCTTCAATAACTACAGCTACACCCAGCGGCTCAAGTGTGTCTTGTATGCAATCTTTTATTTGCATCGTTAGCCGTTCCTGAACTTGTAGTCTTCGTGAAAATGCTTCAACGACACGGGCAATTTTGCTTAATCCTGTAATTTTACCATCTGGAATATAGGCAACATGTGCTTTACCAATAAAAGGCAACATGTGGTGCTCGCACATCGAGAAAAGTTCAATATCCTTTACCACAACCATTTGTCGGTATTCTTCACTAAACATGGCTGATTTCAAAATATCCTCAGGATCCATTTCATACCCTTGCAAAAGAAATTGCATTGCTTTGGCAACCCGCAAAGGTGTTTTTTCAAGTCCTTCCCTTTTTGGGTCTTCTCCTAATAGTTTTATTATTGATTGATAATGGTTTGATAGTTTATCGGTAGTTTGAGCATCATATTTTTCAACTTTCTGGTAATTGCCGTCACTATTATTTAAAGAATATTCCATAAATTTTAATTTTACAGGCAAAGTAACAAATTCTTCAGAAAAATTTATTGTTTGAAGTTTTTTTGTACATTTAGCTTACAATTTATAAACACAACAGTAGCTTGTTATGATGAATGAACCCATTGAAGAACAGTACAAAAGCATTGATGAGCTTGATCAGAAAATATTAAAGCTGATCACAAAAAATGCACGGATACCATTTTTAGAAGTAGCCCGTGAGTGTGGCGTTTCAGGTGCTGCCATTCATCAACGTGTACAACGTTTATTGAATATTGGCGTAGTTAGCGGTTCTGAATTTATAGTAAGCCCTGAAAGGATGGGATATAATACATGTGCTTTTATGGGTATATACTTAGAAAAAGCCAGTTTTCACAAGCATGTGGTTGAGGAACTGAAAAAAATCCCTGAAATTATTGAATGTCATTATACAACCGGGAAGTATGCTATTTTTGTAAAGATAATGACCAAAACGAATAAACACTTTAAAAGGATTATTGACGAAGAGTTTCAGAAAATTGACGGTATTGCCCGTACTGAGACTTTTATGTCGTTAGAAGCGGAGTTCGAGAGACAAGTCCCAATTAGATAATTTATAAATAATTCACCATTTCTGCACTGTCCAGCCACGGCTTTGAGCTATTTTACCGAGTTTTTTGTCGGGGGTGACACATACCGGGAAGCCAACTTCTTCGAGTGCTGGTAAGTCATCAATAGAATCGGCGTAATAGGCGGCATTTTTTAATTCTAAATTCATTCTTTGACAGAATTCTTTCAAGCGGTTCAGTTTTTC
>JAQIDF010000392.1 GCA_027858145.1 Prolixibacteraceae bacterium
GCTGCCCGGGTTAAATGAATTCATACCCGGAAGCATTACCGGGAGTTTCGACAGTGAAATGAACAAGCTTAAACTTGATGCAACCATCAGAAAAATGGTTTACGGAACTACTGAAATTAAATATTTTACCATTGCAGTAAATTCAGACATGACTGCGTTGAATTATCACATTTCGACCCAAAACATTTCAAATGCGCAGATGAGTTTATCCAATTTGTTGATTGACGGGAAGCTGGAAAGCAACCGATTGACGACCGCCATTTCGTCTATTGATGAAAACCTTTTCAAAAAACTGTCAATCCGTTCAATCATAACAAAAGAGAACAGTAACTATAAACTCGCGCTCGACACAGGCGAATTCTATATGATGAACAAGCGTTGGGATATTGCCCCGGGTAATTTCGTTGAGTTTGGCAAACAGGGGGCTTTAGTTCACAACCTTAACCTGAATAATGCTGAAAGCAGGATCAGTATCGCTTCGGTAAATAATCAGTTCAACGACGACCTAAACATTACGATTGAAAATTTCAAGCTCTCTGATCTTTCAGGGATTGTAGCCAAAGACATTGCTCTGGTAAGTGGAACGGCTAACGGAGATGTGCTTTTAAAACGTGTTAATGATTCCTACGGACTTATTGCTGATGCAGACATTTCAAACTTGCTCTTCAGAAACATCTCGTTAGGTAATCTTTCACTAAAAGCCAAAAATGCGCCACCTGAGCAATTCAATATTGACATGAACTTATCGGGAGACGGGAATAATCTAAGCACGAAAGGCTTCTACATTCCCAATGGCGGCGCCAATTCCATCAACATCAAAACCCGTGTTGAATCACTCTCGATGAAAACTCTCGAAGCCTTTTCGATGGGGCAAATAAGCGAAACATCGGGAACGATAAGCGGCGATATTTTAGTAGTTGGGGATGCTGAGAAACCTGAAATTACCGGGCAACTGATTTTCAATAATGCCTTTTTGAAACCGACCTTTTTGAACAACCGTATTGCATTAAAACAAGAAACCATTCAACTGAAAAACGATGGCATCTACTTTAATAACTTCACGCTTTCAGATTCCCGGCAAAACACGGCAATTCTCAACGGAGTTGTAAATATGGAGCAATTCAGTAATTTCCACTTCAATTTCAATGTAAGCTCAAAAGATTTTATGCTTTTCAATACCACGGCAAATGATAACAGTGAATTTTTCGGACGAATGATTATCGACAGCAAAATTGATGTTTCGGGGCCAATGGCCTTGCCGGTGGTAAACGCCAGGCTTAAATTGAAAAAAGGCTCAAGTTTTACCTTTGTGGTTCCCGAAGACCGTTTAACTACCGATAAAGGAGAAGATGTGGTGGAATTCGATACCGGTACAAAACTCAACCCGATTTTAGCGCAGGCAAAACACAACGAATTTCAAACATCAAAAATTAAAGGTTTTGATGTTTCATCCATCATCGAAATTGATAAAGAAGCTACGCTCCGGCTACTGATGGATCCGGCATCGACCGACTCGCTTGTAGTTAAAGGCGAAGCAGCCCTGGGATTCAGCATGGATCAAAGTGGAATGATGAGCCTCACCGGCGCATATAATTTAAGCGAAGGCAGCTACCTGGTTTCGCTCGAATCGATCATCAAAAAGCATTTCAGCATTGATGGGGGAAGCACCATTATCTGGAACGGCGACCCACTGGATGCCAATATCAACATCAACGCCCGACATACCGTGCGGGCATCGCCCTATGACCTGGTAGCCGATCAGCTTTCGGGGTTAAGCGATGTTGAAAAGGGCAATTACAAACAGCGCTATCCCTTTTTGGTCATTTTGAAACTTCGTGGGAAAATTTTACAACCCGAAATAAGTTTCGAAATTCAATTAGCCCCGGAATATAAGGGAATCATGGGTGGATCGGTAGATCAGAAACTGAGTATGCTAAACCAGGATCCATCGGGCTTGAATAAGCAGGTTTTTGCCTTATTGGTATTGGGACGGTTTATACAGGAAAACCCTTTTGAGGCTGAAATGGGGAGCCCCTCGGCGATGATCCGTACCACGATGGGTAAGTTTTTGTCAGCCCAGTTAAACCAGCTGAGTTCAAAAGTGATTCCCGGTATGGAGTTGAATTTTGACATCCAGTCGTACGACAATTATCAAAACGGGCAGGCTGTAGGAAGAACGCAAGTAGAAATTGGACTGAAAAAGCAACTGTTTAACGAGCGGATGTCGGTCCAGGTTGGTGGTACTGTAGATGTAGAAGGTGAAAAAGCAAAGCATAATTCAACGAGCGACCTTGCCAGCGATGTTAC
>JAQIDF010000394.1 GCA_027858145.1 Prolixibacteraceae bacterium
GATGTTACCCCGTCAGATTATGTAAGAAACAAGAACGGTGAATATTGGGTTTATGCCGGTTGGAACAACAACGAAACACAATACCGTCTCATTAAGACCAATGCACAAGGTTCAGTAACTAACCGCGAACTACGTTTGGTATCTAAATGCACGCCAACCGAAGGTTTTGCTTTTTTTGTCACACCAAAACGCATCTTATTCTGGGAGCTTCTGAATAATAACGTTTACGCGATAGAAAACGGCAAAATATCAACCCTTTACGAGTTTAATTTCGGCGCGCACAACCTGCCGCGCGATTACCACATGACACCAGCCGAAGAATCGTTTACCCATATTAACCAAGCTGGTTATTACAGCATGAAAAAAGTGCTTGAAAATGATACATTCACCTATTTTTTCCTGAATTTTTCAAACGTACAACAACGTGAAATGTTTCACGTGCTGCACAATAAAAACAGCGGTGCAGTGCATATTTATACCGAAAACTCATCGATTGGCGCTTTCGATAAAGCCCAATACCTCACCGATAATAATGAACTGGTTTTTTTAGTATCGCCCCGCCAGGTTCGGAGGCTTTTGAATAGTGGGTCAGCTTTTATACCGGCCCCTTTTATGGATGTGCCTGATGAAATTCGAAAATATCGTAACCCGGTACTCCTGAAAATTAAATTAAAGGAAGGTGGAGCAGATAATGTTACACCAACAAAAGATGACTACTTCGAAAACTCGGATGACGATAGCATGTATTTTGACTACTGATCGCTCAGATGTAGCCCTTCATAAGGAATTTTTCGAGCATTTTTTTGCTCTATCTTATCCCAGCTTTGGGCACAAGTAATTCCGCGGCTCAACATATTTTTATTTCCACCAATGTGCATATTCGGAAATTTATGGTCGCTTTTAAACATTATTTGTATGGCAAGCCCCAGAAAAGCCAGGGCCAACAATGCAACAACAACTAAAAGGGTAATCAATATTGTATTCATAAAATATCTCCTCCGTTAAAACAGGACACAAAGGTATTAATTTTTACTATTCTTATCGACTGAACGGTACAAGTTTAACAGATTTTTTGCATTTCCTTTTTCCTCTGTCTTTATGCCTGTTTGTTTCAACAACTCAAATGCCTCATCTTCAAGTACTGTCTTTTCAACACCTTTGGCAAGGCAAAAGTTCAGCCATTTTAGCATTTTAAAGGCATCAAAAAGATGAAAAAATCGCCTCTTGAAAACAGCTGAATTGCTGCAATTATGCTTCAAATCATTCAGTTGATGCACAAAACCTGATTCTTCAAAAAAAGCTGCAAGAAGCTTATTGTCTGACAACTCACCTGTACTTGTTATGGTCATCTCATATAACGATTCTACTTTAAAGAAAAACCCACGTAATATATCAAACAATTGCAGCGGGTACGTAAAATACAGGTCACGACTGCCATCAATAAATTGTTTTAACGCCGGCCCGGTGCCAAACGGCACACGTGTTGATAAGCGTGGCGACGGATATACAGTTGTTTGTTTAATACTCCCAATTTGACCCAGTGGCATTAGCTTGTGCAGAAAATAGAAGTCTTCGCCGGCCTTTCTGCGGTTCATCCCGCCTTGTGCCACATAAGCCGAAGCTTTTACCACGAAGCACGAACCTATGGTATAAATTGAATTTGGAAAACCGGTGTATTCTATTGCATGTTTGTAATAGCGCACATATAACTCGTACAAAACTACAGCATCACTGTGTTTAACATCCTCAAATGGATGTTCAAAATACAGGGTCGCTGCAACCTGATTTGAGTAGTTCGAAAAATGTTGACAAACAGCTTTCAGGTAATTTTCTTCAACAACGGTATCGGCATCAAGCGAGAGAATGATTCCATCGGTATTATTAGCCTGATTAAAAATCGAGACTGCCCAATCCATTCCAATTTTTCGTGCCCAGCCTGCCCCGGCATGTTTTGCAGGCAGGTTTGTGGCATAAACCGAAGAAATTTGAAGCCAATCAAATGTTTTGATCTTAAAATTTTCAATTTGATCAATGGTTAAACGGTTCTGGGTTGTTACCTCAGGAATATCATCTTCCGAATCATTGACAACCACCAATATTTCGACATCACACCCGGGGTGCTTACAAGCATTGAGCGATTCTAAAGTATAAGTAAGTCCAGGTTCATTATAGCATGGGATTACCACAACCATTCCTGGAACAATTTCGGCA
>JAQIDF010000422.1 GCA_027858145.1 Prolixibacteraceae bacterium
AATAAGAGATTATCGGACAATAATTAGGAGGTAAATTATAAACAGGTTAACGTATCTTTATCAACAAAAACTCAAAAAAATTATGGTTTCGAAATTTAAACCTCCTGAGAATTACCCCGAGGGTGAAAAATTAAATTATTTGAAAATATCGAAAGGTGAATGAGTTAAATATTTGTTACCGAAAGAACCTAAGCTGTCACAATTTATGAGCGCAGATGTGTTTTACACAAAATGCATGAAACGGATTAGTATCAGTTTAAGATTGGGGTGGATGAATATATTTTTATAATTTCAATAGATCGTTAGATTTTAGACATGAGACAATAGACATTGTTTGCAATACGCTAAATATCAGCAATTTAAACAAATATATCATCGAGGCATAAACAGCTCATTGTCAATGGCTTAAAAAATATTAACGAACTGTTAAAATATGGCAAAACAAGAAAAGATTGAATCGTTACAACCATCAATACACCATTCCATCATTCATTCATCGAAAAGTTGCCATAAAATATTAAATTTGCACTCTCAAATTTGAGTAGTATGGCAAAAACAAATGATAGATATATGGCACGTGGTGTTTCAGCTTCGAAAGAGGATGTTCACAACGCCATAAAAAATATAGACAAAGGGCTTTTCCCAAAAGCATTTTGTAAAATTGTGCCCGATTATTTGGGTAACGACTCTTCTTACTGCAACATCATGCATGCCGACGGAGCCGGCACAAAATCATCACTGGCTTACATGTACTGGAAAGAAACCGGCGACATTTCAGTTTGGAAAGGCATTGCACAAGATGCATTAATAATGAACATTGACGATTTACTTTGTGTAGGTGCTACCGATAATATTTTACTTTCATCAACCATCGGGCGTAACAAAAATAAAATTACCGGCGAGGTAATCGCAGCTATTATTAATGGTACTGACGAACTTTGCAACGAGCTGGGTAAAATGGGCGTTAACATTATTCCAACAGGTGGCGAAACAGCCGATGTGGGTGATTTGGTACGCACCATTATTGTAGACTCAACAGTAACCTGCCGAATGAAACGTGACGATGTAATCAGCGCCGATAATATTGCACCAGGTAATGTAATCATCGGATTGTCATCATCGGGGAAAGCTACTTATGAAAAAGAATACAACGGAGGAATGGGAAGCAACGGGCTCACATCTGCCCGGCATGATGTTTTCAGTCGTTACCTTGCTGAAAAATATCCCGAAAGTTTTGACCCCGAAGTACCTCGCGATCTCACTTATTCGGGAAGCTGTAAACTAACAGATGCTATTGAAGGAACAGGGGTAGATGCCGGGAAACTTGTTTTGTCACCAACCCGAACTTATGCTCCCATCATAAAAAAGGTGCTCGACAAACACCGTAATAAAATCAATGGCATGATCCACTGCTCAGGTGGCGCACAAACAAAAGTTCTTCATTTTGTTGACAATGTACATGTTATTAAAGACAACATGTTTGACGTACCACCACTTTTTGAAACCATACAAAAAGAATCGAACACAGACTGGAAAGAAATGTACAAAGTATTCAACATGGGACACCGGTTCGAAATATATACATCGGAAGATATTGCCGACGATATTATCAATATTTCAAAATCGTTTAATGTTGATGCAAAAATTGTTGGCCGCGTAGAAGCTTCCGAAAACAAAAAACTAACCATCAGCACACGTCACGGCAATTTTGAATATATATAAATTGAGTAGTGAGATATGAGTAGTGAGACTAATGACTATTGACTAATGACTATTGACAATAAATAATATGGCAGATTCAAGAATAATAGATAAATACGAAAATATTAAGTACCGCTTTGAGGAAGTTGGGCAGCAAATTACCGACCCTGAAGTAATGAAAGATATGAAGCGTTACGTAAAGCTCAGTCAGGAATATAAGCACCTGGAAGAACTTGTACAATCCTTCGAAGAATATAAAAACATTGTTGATAACATTGTATCAACCAAAAAGCTACTATCTGAAGAAACAGATGAGGAAATGCGCGAAATGGCCAAGGAAGAGCTTGAAGAGCTTGAGAGCCAGATTGAGCCAAAGGAACAGGAAATTAAAATGTTGCTGGTACCAGCCGATCCCGATGATGGTAAAAATGCTATTTTAGAAATCCGGGCAGGCACAGGTGGCGACGAGGCCAGTATTTTTGCAGGTGATCTTTATCGCATGTACTCAAAATTTTGCGAACGCAAAAAATGGAAACTGGAAGTAACCAATTCAACTGAAGGCACATCAGGTGGATATAAGGAAATTGTTGCAAAAGTAAGCGGCAAAGGCGTATATGGTGTGCTGAAATACGAATCGGGTGTACACCGTGTACAACGTGTGCCACAAACCGAAACACAAGGGCGTGTCCATACATCGGCTGCATCGATAGCTGTGCTACCTGAAGCTGAAGAATTTGATATCGACTTAAAAGAAAGCGATATCCGTAAAGACACGTATTGTTCATCGGGACCCGGCGGACAGAGTGTTAACACAACCTACTCGGCTATTCGTTTAACCCACGAACCTACCGGTATTGTTGTTACTTGCCAGGATGAAAAATCGCAAATAAAGAACCTTGCAAAAGCAATGGGAGAACTTCGTACGCGAATATACAACATGGAACATCAGAAATATCTGGATGAAATAGCTTCAAAGCGAAAAACGATGGTATCGACCGGCGATCGTTCTGCAAAAATCAGAACCTATAACTGGCCTCAGGGACGTGTTACCGACCACCGGATAGGCTTAACAATGTACAACCTGCCTGCAATTATCGATGGCGATATACAGGATATAATTGATAAACTCCAGCTTGAAGAAAATGCCGAAAAATTAAAAGAAACTGAAATATAATTAAGTAATGTTTTTGCCCGCAAAGACACAAAGTTTTATCCTTTGTGGCTTAGTGGGCTTTAAATATTTAAAACATTGTCTTAATAGTTAAGATAATACAACCAACCTTTATAATTATTTATTGCCTATCCCTTTCGGTCAAGTTGATTTAATAATTTCTTTAAACGGTTGTGGAGCTGTAACAACCTTTTACTTGATCGAAAGGGATAGCCAGTTAAATCTATATCAGGGAAATGAAC
>JAQIDF010000428.1 GCA_027858145.1 Prolixibacteraceae bacterium
CCGTAATTCACCATCAAAAAAATATTAAGTTCTTATTTTGTTAAAAAAACAGTCAGATAGATCATTTCGCTAAAAAGAAACTATCATCAAATAGGTGAAATGACTGCCATACGTTCTTAAAAATCAAGAATAGAATGAATTTTCCTGTACGGTTATGACCCATTAATTTATCCCCATTCGTGAAAATATATTTTCAGGGTAAAAACGGAAGCGATGGTAGATATATAAACTGGCTAAAAAAAACAGCTAAAATTACACTTTTTATTTGCAAAGCGTTATACATTAATCTAATATGTATATGTATTAGGCTTTTCCAAATTTAAACGAACAACTAAGAGGTGATTTTATGCAGGGGAAACGTGGAGGATACAGAGGAATACCAAAACCAAAACTACCGTCACACCTAAAACGAGTTCACGTACCCGCCCGAATTCAAAAGTGGATGATTGATCAATTAAAGGAACAAGGAGAAGTTGGAGCTGTTTTAGAGGAAATTCTGATTAACGCAGGTTTTAAATATCGTGAATCCCCAAGCCACCATCAAAAAAAAGGGGAAACCCCCGTAGTGCTCGACTAGTTAAGCCGATAGAGTATTTGTGCAACCAAAAAACTATCAACAACGGGGGTGAAACAAGCTATGACACAGGGCGTTCTTCCATTCACGTATGAAGAAGAAAAGACTCAAACCGGTATGACCGCACTGGCAGGATTACCAGTCTATCTCGATCTGGCCAAGGTTATAGGATTATCCGAGTCCATTCAAAAGCATTTAAAAATTAGAGATAATTCCCAAGGCTGGACCGATTCCCAGATGGTTTTGTCGTTGGTGTTGCTCAATATTGCTGGCGGTGATTGTGTTGATGATTTAAAAATACTGGAAGCGGATGAGGGTTTTTGTGAAATACTGTGTAAATCCGAAATGCATGGTCTAACGCGTCAAGTACGCAGAGCCCTGGAACGAAGATGGCGTAAAGAAAAAATCCGATTTGTGCCATCACCCTCTGCGGCTTTCAGATATCTATCCGAATTTCATGACGCTAAGCAGGAGCAAAACCGTGAGCAAACAAAAGTAAAAGCATTCATCCCTGTGCCCAATAAGCATTTGAATGGTCTGGCACAAATAAACAAAGATATATGTGCATGTCTGAATATAGCAAAACCAATAAAAATTGCCACATTGGATATGGATGCAACTCTGGTTGAATCCAGTAAAGAGAATGCGCTTTACTGCTATAAAGGATTCAAATCCTATCAACCGTTAAATACCTGGTGGTTTGAACAGGGCGTCCTTTTGGACACAGAATTTCGTGACGGTAATGTCCCTGCCGGTTTTGAACAATTAAGAGTTTTCAAAAGAGCCTTGGACTGCCTTCCGGCAAATGTGGAAAAAGTAAAACTCAGATCCGATACGGCAGGATACCAGCACAATCTTTTAAAATACTGTGAGACAGGAGAAAATGAACGCTTTGGCAGGATTGAATTTGCAATTGGGTGCGACGTGACTCAGGCTTTCAAAATTGCTGTGGCTCAAGTCCCTGATTCAGAGTGGCAGCCGATTTACAAAACGAAGAATGGCAAACAAATGAAGACCGGCAGTGAATGGGCAGAAGTCTGTTTTGTTCCTAATGAATTGTGCCATAGTAAAAATGCACCGGAATACAGATACCTTGCTAAACGCCAAGTTCTTGAAGAGCAGTCATCTCTGCCCGGTATGGAGGAACCGGAGCTTTCTCTTCCTTTTCCGACCATGCAAATGGTGAAGGTAAAATATAAGGTCTTTGGTATTGTGACCAATATAGGCTATGCAGAAATGAACGGAGAAGACCTGATTCATTGGCTTCATGAACGATGTGGAAAAAGTGAAGAAGTTCATGCGGTGATGAAAGACGACCTGGCCGGAGGGAAACTGCCATCTGCAGATTTTGGAGAAAATGCAGCATGGTGGTGGATCATGGTATTGGCCCTGAATTTAAATGTAATGATGAAGAAATTAGCATTAAATCCTTCCATGGAAGCAACACGGATGAAAAGGATCAGATTTTCAATTATAAATATCCCAGGCAGGATCATCAAACATTCCCGCGGATTATTTTTGCGTTTATCCAAAGGGCATCCATCATATGGCGTTTTGGTTGAAGCACGTAGGCGGATTGCAATGTTTAACGGTATCTGGGATCCTTCAGGGTAAGTTTATGGTAGAAATGCTGACTAAAATTTGTTTTTTCCACCTTACCATGGAATAGTTGCGTCAAAAAATATCCGATCTAAGGGGCTAATAGAGGTCTGAGCTAAGAAAAGGCTACGTCCGGCCAAAATCGACCCTCGCCAAGAAAAAAAATTCCCCAAAATTCCTTCGGAGGGGTCTATAAAAAAATAGGCGGTGGATTTGGG
>JAQIDF010000540.1 GCA_027858145.1 Prolixibacteraceae bacterium
CTCTTTCGTTTGCGCGACAGCTAGCGAAGCGTTGACCCTGCGGGGCTTACTACAATCGTTATCACTTCTCCGCGTTATCAGGTCCACAACCATTTATTAACCAATTTCGCGCCCTAAAAGCATTCTTTTGACTCCCAAACACTATGATATTGGGAAAACTTTTGACCGTTTGAAATAAATTATTGTAATGATAGTATTAAATCGTTATTATGAAACTTGAATTAATTTGAGGTATACGACTATGAAATTTCTAGATGCTAAAAAACTTGCTGAGCATGGTGTGATATATGGCTATGACGCTGTAAGACACTTTGATGATTGGTGTCTTGTATTGGATTTTGACGAGCTTAAAGCACCCGTTACGCTCTTAAACACTCATGGGTCGGTTAAGTATTACAAAACACTTGACTCTCTTGTACGTGACGTTGAGAGGATCTCAGGACAGGACATAAACAAGCTTTTGCTTAAGTAGGAGTAAATTATATGAAAAGCCGAAGCCAGATTCCCCCGTCTAGTAACACGGGGGGTACCAACACATACACAAGGATAGGCAAACTCACTGAACACGGGCGTCTCAGGTGGTTTACTCTTCGAGAAAAAAAATTGGAAATTCCGCTACCTGTGGATAAGTTTCAGACATTTAACATTGAAACAAACAAACCTAAATATGACTGGTTCGCGGGTATGATTTCCGATAATGACCTTGAAAGGATAGACGGTATAATTTCTTCTCATTTAGAGGTTATTTATCCTGCTTATGATGGATACCACAACACCGCTGAACTTGGAAATTATCGAGAAAAAAAACGTCTTTTTGTTGCCAAAAATTACAAATACGCTATCCATTATTACGAGGGGTCAGAGTCGATTTGCTCTCTTTCATTCGGTGGTTCCAACCATCAATACGGATTATATTTAACGATCACCGGCCGTCATTCTGAATATTTATTTTTATCGCTTAGAACTTTCCTCATTACGCATCAACTTAGGATTAGCACTTCTCGTTTAGATGTTGCCTACGACATTCAAGGCAAATTCAAGCCACTTTTAAAACGTCTTATTTCATTATGCCGTTCCGAATCGCTTGAATACAAAATCTATACTTCGAATGCTAAGGATGGAAAAACACAAGGGACAACGCTTTATGTAAAAGTCACCGAAATGATTACTTTGCGAGTTTATGAAAAAGGATATGAACGACTAGCTGAGGGAGTATCTGACGCTCCCTTAGACTGGATAAGATTTGAAGTTGAAAATGATATTCCAAAAAATAGACAGTATGAAGATGCAAAATGGTTTTTGCCTACTGTACCTAAGATGAAGATTTTAACCGCTACCGAAAAATTAACGAAATTATTTAATGCCTTTTCTGGTATTTCACTTTCGTGCGCCAATATTGTTTACACCAAAAAACCTTTTAAAAAGACTCTAGATGAACGTTTAGAAACGTTTGTACATCAAAATCGTAATTTACTTTTAGAGTTATTAGACAACCCTGAGAACACGGAAAAACTCATTGAAAAAATGTTTTTTGAGCCTTCCTCAATACCTTCTCATCTCACTAAATCAAATCCTTTTAATGATTATCTAGAACATAAAGCGTATTTAAAAAACGGTGATTACTTTATGGGATAATAAATCATCTTGAATATTAGGGAATTGGGAGAAAAGTCGTATTTGAAGCGCAGCGGCAAACCGACCTTTCTCCCACTCCCTATCATTCTGAACCTTTCAACAACCCTCCAGGGAGAGCCTTAATTGGCTCTTTTTTTTGCTTCAAGGTAAGTAAAACCGTACTGATCTATCCGTTGTATGTATGTTTGGAAGTTAAAACCTGGCCAATTTAACTTCCATTTTTAAATCCCTATTTTAATATTTGATTTTGACCCCTAGTTAAATAAACGGTAAATACTCTTTCGTTTGCGCGACAGCTAGCGAAGCGTTGACCCTGCGGGGCTTACTACAATCGTTATCACTTCTCCGCGTTATCAGGTCCACAACCATTTATTAACCAATTTCGCGCCCTAAAA
>JAQIDF010000291.1 GCA_027858145.1 Prolixibacteraceae bacterium
TAATTCATAGAAACCTTGCCATGTATAGCTGTTGCGTTGACTCCTTCTATTGAGCCATTTAAACCATGAACACAAACAATTCTGATACATACGACGAATAGCTACAAAGTCACCCCTTATACCGTAGTACTGGTATCTGCCTCGAAGCTTCGAAGCTAGTAACTTAAATTGATCTTTCAGTCTTTCGTGTTTGTGTATCATACAGGTATCGTGAAAGTCCTTCACGACCATCTGCATTTTTTTGTTGCTGGTTTTGCGTTTAACTACCATGTAGCCACTTTGGCTTTTCGCCCAATAATGTGTAAATCCTAGAAAATCAAATGTAGCAACCTTGCCTTTTCCCTTGGGGAGTTCCCATTCGGTTTATTTGCATACTATTACCGTCAACAACCCCTACTTTAAGCCACTGCATTATCAGTTTCATGATACTTTTATCCTTGATTCGTTTTGATAGTAAGTCGATCATGATTTCATGATCGAAATTATCAAAACAGCCTTGGATATCGGCATCAATTATCCATCGGGTCTTGCGGTTCATACATTGTTTCCGCAGATAACTTAAGGCATGGTGGGCACTTCGATACTGTCGGAATCCGTAAGATAAATCGTAAAAGTCTTGTTCGTATATCAGGTTGAGTATATTACTTACTGCCCTTTGAACAATCTTATCTTCTACCGTACTTATTCCTAATGGCCGCTTCTTGCCTCCACCCTTATCTATCCAAGACCTGCGGATATTAGGGGCTTTGTAGCTCTTGTTGCGTAATCGTGTTTGCAAATCTTTGATGTTTTCCTGAAGGTTTGTTTCATAATCGTAGGCACTCTTGCCATCTATACCACTTGCTGCACTTTTCTTTAGTTCCCTAAAGCTTGCAGTCAGGTATTCTTCGGTTAGATAGTGTGCCAACGATGTAAACACTTCTTCTGGATTTTCTCGTGCTTTGCGTTTTATACAACTAAATTTTGTTTTCCTGTTTTCAATTTCTCTGAGTAAATCCATTGTTCCTTTTAGTTGAACCATATTAACTGGCAGGTCCCCTTCCCTACATTGGATCGTTCAGATGGTACTTCTCCAACTACGGCGGTACTATGGGCTGCTCTGACTTGCGCCACCGCTAAAGCTTAGGCGGCACGCGGTCTGTATGTCTTCTCGTTGACTCCGGTTGTCCCTTGTCGTAGATACCTGTTACACCATAACATTTTCTTAGCGCATACAAACATTGTTATGGTTACGTTTGCTGCTTAGTGTTTTGGATGGGGCACACTACCTGTGCCGCTATTGCGGCATAAACCCCTTTTTTTGCCAGGAGCAATACAGATCTCCTAAGTTCCAATTCCGATGCCTATCGGAATCCATTTGTATTCATGCCCTGTTCAATGACCACGGTAGTTTTATAAACCTAACCGTAAATGTGGGTTTATAAATGCTGCCTTCCAGTAACCGTAAACTGTCGGCTTAACTACGAATAATACACTTTTCGAGGCTCAATTACACAGCCTAAATACTTGCTTGCCGACTACTCTTCTGCTATCCTCACGGAATCACCCAGTCGGTTTGCTATCACCCTGCTTACGGGCTGTAAGTGAGCAGGACTTGCACCTGCTGGAAATCATTAGCAAATTTCATCAGGCTTTCGCCTAAATCCCAATGCTTTTGGCTTACGAAAAAGTTACCCTACAAATGGCCTTTTTCTCTTAGCGTACACAGCAAAATATATGTCAATTGCCGTTATTCGCTCGGATTATGTAACATTCTGCGCCGCTTCAACCTCGGTGCTTTTCGATCCCGATGTACATCGGGACATTCCGCAACTAATCATATTTGCGGAACGTTATTGCGACACGAAGTCGTATTATATAATTGCTTTACTGGGAGTTACGACTACCTGATAAAGCCTGCTGTTCCTTCAGCAGCATCCTACCAGAGCATCGGATGTGTGGTGTAGCCACTATCGAGTGAAGCCTCTGGGAAACAGTACTAATCGTAGGCTCGTGTAGCCTAAAACGGGGTCAGAAACCGTGAGGAATCTGGTCTTTGGAGTCTCATCGCCAATTAAGGGCTTGGATGAGTGAG
>JAQIDF010000295.1 GCA_027858145.1 Prolixibacteraceae bacterium
CCGCGAAGGTTTTTAGCAATGATCTTTCCTTCTTTATCAAGAAGTACAGTATATGGAATACCGGTAACACCGTAAAGATCGGCTACAGCACCCTGGTTTTCCTTATCGGCCAGGTCCCATCCGTGTACCCAGTTCATTTCTTTTTCTTCAATTGTATTTACCCAGGCGTCACGATTGCGGTCGAGTGAAACACCTACGATCTCGAAGCCCTTGTCGTTGTATTTTTTGTATTGGTCAATAACGTTTGGCAATTCAATCATGCAAGGTTGGCACCACGATGCCCAAAAATCGACAAGTACATAGTTCCCTTGGTAGTCAGAAAGTGAAAACTCTTCATCTTCAGGAGTAGTCAGCGTGAAATCTGGTGCGACTGATCCGGTTCCTGATGCATTTAGTTTTTCAGTACGATCCTGAATAGCTTGTACAAAATCGCTTTCCTTAATGGGTTCGAACATTGTAAGCATTGAATCGAGCTCTTCAGCATCAGCTTCCTGGAAGAAATTCATTAAGTAAACGTATGCAGCAACAGGTGTTTCGCGGTGTTCTTTAATGAAGTTCTTTGCGTACAATTGTAAGTTTTCCAGCATTGTGCTGTGTTCAAACTGAATGTTCTGCATTTCTTCTTCGTTACCTGTGGTTTGGGCTTGTCTGAATCGTTGTTGTAATCCTTGTTCCGATTTCGAAAAGTCGATAACCTCGTCCATGTATATTTGGAAAATATCATTCGCTTCAGAACCTGTCACGGTATTCCCCATCATGCTATCGGGATAAATCTGGGTGTTAATTTCCCCCGGTTCTATAAATATCTGGCCAGCATAGTTTTGTTGTCCTTCTATGCTGAGAAGAACCAATTCAGGCATGTTTAGTTCTCCGGTGAAAGAGAATTTCCCTTCTTTAATTTCGGCTGTATCAATTGGAGAAGGGTTTCCCTGATCAAAACCGAATAATACAATTTTTTCTCCTGATGGTGGTATTATTTCACCGTTTAATGTGAACTGATTGTTATCGGAACATCCCCAAACAATGGTGATTATGGCGATAATTAATAAGATTTTTTTCATTACGTGTAATTTAAATGTGTATTTGTTATTGATTGATTTTTTTATAATAAATATCTAATAGTTCCTTAGCTGCAATAAACGAGCTCACCTTGTTATTTAAAACATCGTTTTCAAAATCCCCAAGCCGGGCTTTTATTTCTTCATGATTGTAGAACGAATTTTTAAGTTTTTCGTTAATGGTTTCGTACATCCAATATTTGGATTGTTGATTGCGGCGGCTGTCAAAATAATTATTTTTTTGGACAAATGACACATATTCGGTAATCATTTTCCATGTTTCTTTAATTCCATTATCATGTAATGCAGAGCATGTCAGTACTTTAGGTGTCCAGCCCGAAGGTGATGGCGGGAAAAGGTGCAACGCGTTCCGGAATTGCGAACGGGCCAATTCGGCTTTTTCAATATTATTACCATCTGCTTTGTTAATAACAATACCATCCGACATTTCCATAATGCCACGCTTGATTCCCTGTAGCTCGTCACCGGCACCGGCAATTTGAATAAGTAAGAAAAAATCGACCATCGACTGTACCGCGGTTTCACTTTGTCCTACGCCCACGGTTTCAATAAAAATAGTGTCATAACCTGCGGCTTCACATAGAACAACTGTTTCACGGGTTTTACGTGCCACGCCACCAAGTGAGCCAGCCGAGGGCGAAGGGCGGATGTATGCATTTTCGTCACCCGAAAGATTTTCCATTCGGGTTTTGTCGCCCAAAATACTGCCTTTTGAACGTTCACTACTGGGGTCGATGGCCAGTACGGCAAGTTTTCCGTTTTGTTCGGTAATGTGCTTGCCCAGTGCTTCAATAAAAGTGCTTTTGCCAGCACCCGGCACACCGGTTATTCCTATGCGGATTGATTTTCCGGCATGGGGGAGGCAGCGGACAATTATTTCCTGGGCGAGTTCGCGGTGAGCTGGCTTTACACTTTCAACCAGCGTTACGGCCCGGCTAAGTATCATGCGGTTTCCTGAAAGAATGCCATTGACATATTCATCTACCGAAATGTTTTTTCGTTTTTTCAGGTTCGTTTTGTTAACTCCCTTAGGGTTTACCATAGGGGGCTGTTCGATGCCGGCATTTACCTTAAGCCCTTTGTAATCCTCGTGGTTCTCGATGTGTTTTTCTGTTTTATTTGTCATTTTTCACAGAAAAAAGGAACTGTTTTGATGATGGGAAACAGTTCCTATTTGTTTATTTCTAAGTGTATTTTTAATTAGCTGACACAGTTCCCATTACCCTCAATATAGTTGTTGAGTTGTTCGGGTCGTTGGTAATTATCGATATTGATTTGTTCTGACGGTTTCGTTTACCACGTGAGTTGAAAGTAACCGCGATCTCAGTAGTTTCACCGGGTTTTACAATATTGGCATGTTTTACGGCTGTACAACCGCAAGATGACCGAACGTTGCGAATCAGCAAATCCGATTTTCCTTTGTTGGAGAGTTCAAAACTATGGCTAACTTTTTCGCCCTGTTTGATGGTGCCAAAGTTGAATACTTTGTTGTCAAACTCAATAACAGGTGCTTTAGCCATCTCTTCATCCGACAAGTTTCTGAAGTCTTCTTTTATGGTAACCGATGCACCCACAGAGTAGCGGTTGTTTTTCTCGTCGTTTATGGTTAAGTAAACACGATCAGAGGAATAACCATATCGCTCTTCAATACTTGCATCGTAGGTGATGATCATTTTGCCTTCTTTGCCGGGCTCAAGTGTTTGAGGTTCAAATTTTACGTCAATATGATCAGGTGAACGGTAAACGTCCAATTCAACAGGTTCTTCTGTGTTGTTTACAAATGGGAGTTCACGGGTTTCTTTCTCACTGCTGTACATACTGCCAAACGATACATAGTTTGTTTTCCAACGTATCGGCCCCATTTCACGGGGAAATTTTTCTTCAAGCGTTTTTTCTCTTGGTTTTACCGTTCCCTTTATTTTGAGAACCGTAACACTGGGTTGGGTGTTGGCATAAACATTTACCGATTTCGAGAATGGACCCGGTCGGTTCTTTGAGTTATATGCAACTTCAATGTTTCCCGTTTTTCCAGGTAGAACAGGTTCTTTTGTCCATTTTGGGGTAGTGCATCCACAACTTGCACGAACGTTGTTAACTATCAGAGGTTGATCCCCTGTGTTTGTGAACGCAAAATTGGTTTTGGCTAATCCGTCTTCTTCCTGAATGTTACCATAATCGTGTGTTGTCTCTTTAAAATCGATTTTGGGTTGAGCCAAAAGTGTTGTAACTGTAAATAACAGTACTAATGAAAGTATATATTTCATAAGATAATATTTTGGTTATTAATATTTGAAAACACAAAACTAATAATTTGTAAATTAATATTATAATCAGAAAAAAGTTTTATCAATATAAATGCCGAATATAACTCTTGCAGCTTTATTTTGTTCTTTACATCGGGTTTGTTCACTGTTAAAAAAGCTTAACGGGAGTGATTAAGGAAGCTTGACCCATATACCTGCAAGTCCGACATAAGTGAGCTTTTCGCCATTAGCATTTGCTTCAACCATGGCTAATACGTGGTGATTGGTGTACTGGTATGTTGCTAATACCTGAAGCTGTGTGGCTGTAGTGAGGCCTTTGTCAACTAACTTTTCAACCGGATTGTCGCCTTTTGCGTTTTCACGTTTTTTTGATGAGTTGTTTTTCAACCAGCTTTCAAAGTTTGCTTCACTTGGTTTGAAAAAGGCAAGTAAACCTGCTGCTATCAGTACAATAGCAATAAAGCGGATTAGTTTCTTCATTTTTATTTTTAGTTTAAAATATTTCTAATAATTCTGATAGTTTATATATGGTGTGGGTTGGTGCGCCATGTTTCCCGTATTCAACAGGATTGTCGTTGATACGAAAATAAACCTGGTCGATGCCAAAATTCTTGGCACCAATAATGTCGCTTTCCCATGAGTCGCCAATCATTATGCTCTCTGTTTTCCGTGCATTACTACTTTTTATGGCATGCTCGAAAATTTCGCGTGATGGTTTGGGTGATTTTATTTCTTCAGAAATGTAAACGTTATTTACATAATCGGCCAGTTTGGTTTTTGTGAGCTTTTTATGTTGTACTTCCTTAAAACCATTGGTGATAATGTGAAGGTAGTAGCCTTTTTTCTTCAAAGCACCCAAAACCTCAAGCGTGTCAGGGAACAATTCAGTTTGGAGGGTCATCATTTCCAGGTAGGTGTCATCAATTTCAGTAAAACTTGTTTTTGGGGTAATGTTAAATTCAGCCAGCGCATTCTGGTGTCGTTTGCTCCGAAGATAGTCTTTGGTGATTTTTTTCTCGCGATATTCAGCCCAAAGTGCATCATTCACTCTAATGTAAGTCTTAAAGTAATTATTGAAAGATGAAAGTTTAGGTAATAGACCGAGCTTATTGAAAGCACTTTTCATGGCCAGAAGCGAATTGGCATCAAAATCGTATAATGTGTTATCGAGGTCGAAAAAAAGATGTCGGTATTTAGGCATATCAAAAAATGTTTGTTGCAAAATAAAGCAATTTTCAGAAACGATGTAATGATGAGAGCCAATAAATAGGTTATTTCTCCTGATGTCCTTCAACAATGATAACGATTTCGCCTTTTACGGTTTTTTGTTTAAAGTGTTCAAGAACTTCTGAAGCTGTTCCGCGTGCATTTTCTTCATGTAATTTTGAAATTTCGCGGCTTACACTAACTTTTCGTTCAGGGTTGAAAAACTCACATATTTGCCCGAGTGTTTTTAACAGCCTGTAGGGCGATTCGTAAAACACGATGGTGCGTTTTTCGGTGGCAAGTTCTTTTAGTCTTTTTTGCCTTCCCTTTTTCTGTGGCAGGAAGCCTTCGAAACAGAATTTATCGCATGGTAAGCCAGAATTTACCAGTGCCGGGATAAAAGCTGTTGCCCCGGGCAGTGTTTCTACTTCAATTCCATTTTCAACGCAGGTACGGGTCAACAGAAAGCCGGGATCGGATATGCCGGGGGTGCCTGCATCTGAAATCAGTGCAATGTTTTCGCCAGCTTCAATACGTTCGGCAATGTGCTCTGAATTTTTATGCTCGTTAAATTTATGGTGTGATTGCAGTTTGTTTTCAATTTCAAAATGATGCAATAGTTTTGACGAAGTGCGTGTGTCTTCTGCCAAAATGGCATCAACTTCCTTCAGGACACGGATTGCCCTGAGGGTCATGTCTTCGAGGTTTCCTATTGGAGTAGGTACAATGTAAAGTTTTCCCATGTGTGCGTTGTTAATTGTTGAAACGGCGTTTAACGAGTTCCATAAATTTTAAGCTGGTTTCGGTTTTTTGCCATTCGTAATTTTTTTCGAGGTATTCAACAGCTTCAACCAAGTCGCTGGCGTTGTCAATTGCTTCAACCGTATTATTAAATTTTCCCGAATCATTATTGAATAGTTCACGGGTAAACATGAAGCGGTCGTTTAGTCCAATGGCTTTTTTTACGCTGGTAACAGGTTTGCCCATTACTTTGTATTTATTGTCGGTGAGTGAGGTGAATTTCTCATTCAGCGATTTTTCCTGGATGAATTGATCTCCCAGTACTTTTTTGTAGGCTTTGTTATTGTCTTTTGTCGTTGTGGTTTTTTCTTCCATCAGGACTTTTTCTTGTGTAACCTTACTTTCTTTGTTAGCGGTTGTTTCTTCTGGTTGAGCGGGTGTGTTATTCAGGTGTTCTTCTTCTGTTTTGACCTCCATATCCGGCATCTCAGGCACAGGAGTGTTCAACTCTTCACTTTTATCAGGTTGTTCTGGCTGAGTTTCCGCTTCATTAACAGGTTTTTCTTCCTCAGTGGTTGCTGCTAATGCGTCACTGTTTTGTTGTTCTGCTTGTTTCTCTACAAGCGACTGAATGATTTCTTCATCCGATTTCTTGTCAGGGCTTAAACGATCTTTATTCGGTAAGGGATCATTATTGTTATCTTTGTGTAGAAAGCTAACCACTTCTGAAAGTGTTTCAACTTTTGATGTTGTAACATCAATCAGAATGTCCTGTGATCCATTTGTATTTTCCAGTGCATCAACGAGTAAGTTTAGTTCGTTGATTTCTCTTTTTATGAGCTGTATGATAATTTTATTATCCATAGTTGTATTGAAATCAAGTAATGAAGGTGTTTATAATTCAATTCTCAAATGTAGTATCTTCATTTTTTGAAAAAAAATAAATTCCTTTAAAATTATAACGATAAAACAAGAGATTGATTGTAATTTTACCTTTTCGAATAAAAAAAGAAGAATGTTTCTTGAGAAAGATATAAGCGGAAGGCCCCAAAGAGGTTGGATAGAAGTAATATGTGGTTCGATGTTTTCGGGAAAAACCGAAGAATTGATAAGGAGGTTGAACCGTGCACGGATAGCGAAGCAACAGGTTGAGATTTTTAAACCAGTTGTTGATGTGCGGTATTCAGAAGAAGACGTGGTGTCGCATGACGAAACATCCATCCGCTCAACGCCTGTCGATACAGCTTCGAATATTATATTGCTGGCAGGAGATGTGGATGTAGTTGGAATAGACGAAGCGCAATTTTTTGATGAAGGTCTGATTGAGGTTTGCAATAAACTGGCCAACATGGGCATAAGGGTTATTGTTGCCGGCCTTGATATGGATTTTAAGGGGGAGCCTTTTGGTCCGATCCCTCGTATTGCGGCTGTAGCAGAGTATGTTACAAAGGTTCATGCCATTTGTATGCGTTGTGGCAGCCTTGCTAATTTTTCGCATCGTTTGTCAACTGACGAAAAATTGGTAGTTTTAGGGGAGAAAAAAGAATACGAACCGCTTTGTAGAGAATGTTTTCAGAAAGCGTTAAATAATAAATAAGATGACCACCAATTTATCCATTTCGAAAATTATTGGAGCACAATTGTTACATGAAGGCCCCGAATTATCTGTTGCCTACCTTTCAACTGACTCGAGGTCGATTGTTTCAGGGCTCGAAACACTTTTTTTTGCATTGGTAACCCAACGCAATAATGGGCATAATTATATTCGGAATGCTTATAATAAGGGTGTCCGGAGTTTTGTGGTTTCTGATTCGTCAAAAAAATACGATAAATACGCCGATGCCACTATTATGAAGGTGGACGATACGCTGGAAGCCTTTCAACAACTGGCTGCTGCCATGCGGCAAGACTTTAAAGGTAATGTTATTGGAATTACCGGGAGTAATGGTAAAACAATAGTGAAAGAGTGGCTTAGTGAGCTGTTGGTTGATGATTACAGGATTATCCGCAGCCCGAAAAGCTACAACTCGCAAATTGGAGTTCCCCATTCTGTGTGGTTGTTAAACAACGATGCCGACATGGCTTTTCTTGAGGCTGGCATTTCACAGCCGGGTGAGATGGAGAAACTGGAAGAAATTATTCGTCCGCGCTACGGTATTATTACCAATATAGGTGAAGCGCATCAGTCAAATTTTGAATCGGTTGAGCAAAAGGTTGAAGAGAAACTAAAACTCTTTAGAAATTCTGAGGTTGTTATTTACCGGAAAGATTATCCGGCTGTTGATTCAGCGATTAAAAAAATGGTGGAAGAAAACGGTATTGTTCCCATTAGCTGGTCAATGATGGACGAAACGGCCGACTTATTTATCTATTTTGTACAAAAAATACCCGAAGGTTGTGGTATTATTGGCCAGGTTGGCGAAAAACAATATGCCATTTCCATTCCATTTTCGGATGATGCCAGTGTTGAAAATGCAATAACTTGTCTGGCAGCGCTTATTGCAATTGGCAAAGACCAGGATCAGATACTTGAGCGCTTTAGTACCTTGCAGCCTATTGCCATGCGCCTGGAAATCCGCCAGGGCATTAACCAGTGTATTATTATTAACGATTCATATAATTCAGACCTCAGTTCGTTGTCTATTGCACTTGATACACTCGATCAGCAGGCGAGTGAGGATTTTATGCCCAAAACATTGATTTTGTCTGATATTTATTATTCATCAAAACCTGATGAAGAACTGTATGCCGAAGTTGCCCAGCTGGTAAAACTCAGGGCTGTTGAAAGGTTTATTGGCATTGGGCTGAATTTGAAACGTTACCGTGATTTGTTTGCTGATTCGGCTCAATTCTTTTCATCAACAGCTGATTTTCTGACAAAGCTGCCCGCTATGGGGTTGAATAACGAGGTTATATTATTGAAAGGAGCACGCGATTTTCATTTCGATCAGATAGCTTCGATGTTGCAGGATAAAGCACATGAAACCGTACTCGAGATTGATATGTCAGCAATGGTTGAAAACCTGAACTATTTTAAATCGAAACTCAAGCCTGAAACGAAAATCATGGTAATGGTTAAAGCCTTTTCTTATGGGAGTGGCATGGCCGAAATTGCCCGTTTATTGGAGTTTCACCAGGTTAACTACCTCGCTGTTGCTATTGCCGACGAAGGAGTGGCATTGCGTAAGGCAGGAATTACGTTGCCGATTGTGGTAATGAATCCCGAACAACATAGTTTCGATATGATGTTTGAGCATTTGCTTGAACCTAATATTTACTCTAAACGCTTGCTCGAGCAGTTTTTAACAAGTGCACAACGAAATGCGCTTTCAAATTTCCCTATTCATGTGAAGATTGATACCGGAATGAAACGGTTGGGGTTTGAAAGTGAGGGAGAATTGCAATATTTACTAGAAAAAGTGAAGAGGGGCAATGTTCTTCACATTAAATCGGTGTTTACACATTTATCGGCCAGCGACGATCCGGGTGAAGACAATTTTACACAGTTGCAATTTCACCGCTTCGAAAAACTGGCAAAAATCATTCAGGAAAATACCGACCATCATGTTTTGAAGCATGTGCTGAATTCGGCCGGAATTGAGCGTTTTCCAAACAGCCAGTACGACATGGTGCGGCTTGGAATTGGCTTATACGGGATCAGCCATATTTCGGACGAAGAAGTTCAAAATGTAAGTACCTTGAAAACTACCATATCGCAAATTCGCACCGTACCTAAAGGAGAAACCATAGGGTATGGAAGGGCCGGAGTTGCAGCTTCGGATATGCAAATTGCCACTTTACCCATTGGATATGCCGACGGGTTTAACCGCAGGTTAAGCAACGGTAAGGGCAAAGTTTGGGTAAATGGTAAACTGGCACCCGTTGTAGGTACCGTTTGTATGGATATGTGCATGGTTGACATAACCGGTATTGAAACTAAAGAGGGCGACCGGGTTATTGTATTTGGCAAAGAATACCCGGCCACTGAAATGGCTAAAGCGCTTGATACCATCCCGTATGAAATATTCACTTCAATTTCACAAAGGGTGAAACGGGTGTATTTTCAGGAGTAGTTTTATTTCTATTGGTTATCTTATAATTTATAATTCTGCAAAATACTTAAATTTACAAAAAAAATTACTGTCTATGATTACTCCTTATAAACGTGTTCTACTAAAACTTTCGGGTGAGTCGCTAATGGGTGACGAATGTTACGGATTGGATTCCAGTCGATTACGCGAATATGCATATCAGATTAAAGACATTGTAGAAACCGGAATTCGTCTGGGAATTGTAATTGGCGGCGGAAATATTTTTCGCGGTTTGGCCGGTGCAGCCGATGGTTTCGATCGGGTAAAAGGCGACCAAATGGGTATGTTGGCCACGGTGATAAATAGTTTGGCGTTACAATCGGAGCTTGAAAAACATGGTGTTACCGCCCGTGTGTATACCGCCATTCGTATGGAGCCCATAGGTGAAATGTACTCGAAGCAGAAAGCTGTTGAAGCAGTAAAACAAAGCGAAGTGGCCATTATTGCTGCCGGAACAGGCAATCCGTTTTTCACTACAGATACGGCTTCAGCTTTGCGGGCTATTGAGATGGGATGCGATGTGTTGCTGAAAGGAACCCGTGTAGATGGAATTTATGATTCGGACCCGGAAAAAAATCCCGATGCTAAAAAATTTACGAAGCTTACCTACGACGAAGTGTACGAACGTGGTTTGAAAATAATGGATTTAACAGCTACAACTTTGTGTAAGGAAAACAATATGCCAATTGTTGTTTTTGATATGGATACGCCCGGGAATCTTCGTAAAGTTGTTACCGGACAGAATATCGGGACGCTGGTTTACGAAAAGAAGAAATAGGATTGTTGAAGTCTGCTCATCTTTTGTTCCTTTTTCTTTCGGATTATTTTTCTATATATTGTATAATCAATGTATATACATTATGGAGGCAGTTGTAAAAAAAATGGGGAAATAGTTTAGGATTTCGTATTCCTAAATCGATAGCTCAATTAACAGGGGTGAAAAATGGCTCAATGGTATCGATAAATTTTTTGTCCTGTAACGTCGAAAGTTAAAGGATATCCTTTTGAAGTACTTTTACCTGTGAGTAATAAAATAAGTGGAGTGATTCTTTCAGATCAGGTAAAAAGTTTAGACTGGTATGAACGAAATGCTGAATTCATTGAGAAACTGGATTCATTAACGATGAAAAAAAGTAGTTTTATTGCTGACACTACTTAGTGATTTTTTAATTATTATTTTGCTTTAAGATACAAGATTGTTTATTCTTCTAATTTTATTTAACCCTCACCATTTGGTTTCCGGGGTGTGTTTTTCCTGTTTGGTATATAAGTCTATAGCAACAATTATAGCGGTAAATCCCCAAAACGGAATGGCCACTTTATCGGTGTCGAGGAAATTATTTAAAAATGAATGTGTGTAATAGGTTACCAATGCCGTAATTGAGGCGAGTAGTAGTGTTTTGAGCTTTTTGTTGTTGGTTCGTGTGTAGGCATTAATTGCGGTGTATAACACAACAATAATAATCAGCATGAAACTAATCATGCCCGGCACCCCCGATTCAGATAATGCACCCAGGTATTCACTGTGTGCATTGCCACCATCGCCTGCGTTTGTACTGATAATTGTACGTTGACCGGTTAGCTGAAAAGGGGCGTAATTCATGGCATAAGTTCCCGGCCCCCAGCCCAAAAAAGGCTTTTCTTCGAACATGGCAATTGCGCATTGCCACCGGTTTATTCGTTCAAGATTCGATGCGTCTGTCGAAATATTGGTCATTGAGTTAATATGCTCGGTAAGGTTGGCTGATGAGTCGGTTGAGTTTTGTTCCAGTTTCATTAAAATCTGGTTCTGAAAAGCAAAAATTAAAAGGATTATTGATATTCCTGTTATTGCCAGGGTTTTGAATCGGATTTTTAGCTTTATTATTCCCCAAACAACAATGGCTGCAACAAGGCTTAACCATGCAGCCCGTGTAAATGAAAGAATTTCGGCAACGATAAAAATTACAAGAAGAATGCCACTCCAGATTCTTTTCTTTTTTGACATCCACGAAGAAAACACAAATGCCGTAAGAAAAGGGATAAACATAGCCAGTACTGCACCATACGATGTGTGATCGTTGAAAAAGGGAGTCATAACCCAGTGGGCAGCATTGTCGTTATGCATACCATTTGCAAAATGGCGGCCAATGGTGTAGAAAATTACAGGAACCAAGCCCAGCAAGTATAGCCAAATTAATTTTGGCATGTTTTTTTGATGTTTGAAAAGGAATGTCAACAGGAAAAAGAAGATTACAATATACCAAACATGCACCAAAAGGTACTTAATCGATACAACCGGTAAAGTACTGGTAACGGTGGTTAATGCCATCCATCCCAAATAAAAATAAAGGGTAATAGAAACCGGGTGTCGTGTAATATCTTTGCCAATTTTTTGACCGCGGCTGATTGAAAAAAGGAATAAAATAAGAATACCGAAAAGAATAGGTTCGGTAGGGATAAACATGTCTACCGGTAATAATCCCGGGTATAGCCATTTAAAAGGAATTGACAAGGGGGTGAGTGCAACCACCAGCCAAATCAGTCTTTGGTACGACAATACCGCGGTAATAAGCACCAGTACAGCAATAGGCACAACTACGCCCAGCAAGGTGTTTTTTTCGAGCAATAGCCACGAATTAAGCAGGATAAAAGCCAGTGCTACAGCATAAAATGCAGCTAGCTGTACCCACTTTTGTGGTATGTTCTTATAAAGTTGATTTAACTTCACGAATATAGTCGATCAACAAAACGGTTATAATTGAAATAATTCCTGTTCCCAGCGTCGCTAAGAAAACAATCAGCCAACGGATAGGATGTGCTTTTTTATCAGCTACGAACGGATGTTCTACAATTTTTGAATATGAAATTTTATTAGCTGCACGATTGTAATATTTTTCATATCGTTTTCTGAGCGTGTCGGCTTTTATTTCAGAGTCAACTAACAATTCAAGGTTTCTTCTTAAATCGGTTCCTTTTGTAGTAAGGTGACTAAGGGTTTCGCGCGCGGGGTCATCGTCGCCTTTCATTGCAGCGGCATCCATTAAACCGCGGGTTGCTGTAACTGCTTGGGCAAAGTAATCAATCAAGCCGGTTTCTTCACGTATGTTGTCAATAAGAGCTTCTATCGAATCAATTTCAGCACTTTTTACTGATAATTCTTTTTTTGCAGCATTGGCCAACTCGTAATTTATTTTTGCTTTTTCGCGGTGTATTGCATCATTTACAAAAACAATGAGCGAATCGACCATATCGCGTGCCCGAACCGGATCTTTATCTAAAACTGAAATTTCAACAGTTTCAAAATTAGTTTTCTTGTACTCAACATGCCGGCGGTACTCGTCTAAAATGTAAGCCTTATAAAACTTGCCTTCAGGTTTTATATCGTAAACGTCGTACAGTTTAAAATTGTTAATCAACTTGAATCTTAAATCTGTAGATTGAAGATATTCTAATAAGTGTTCACTTGTTGATTCTTCACTTACTTCAGAAATATTAGCCGGATAAATGCGGGCTGTAGATTTAAACTTTGGGGTAATAAATGCAGGACCCGAGATGATTGCAGAAACAATAATGGCGATAAATACTGCAATGCCGATGTGGAATTTCCATTTCCAAACCGTTTTCAGAATTCGGCTGTTATCAAAAAAATTATCCATTTTCATAGAATATCGTTAGTCCAACTTTTTGAACGTTGATTATTGTGTTTTTATTATTCAGCAATCATCAGAAAATAATTTTTCTTTCCTTTTTGTGCCAATATGTATTTGTCACCAATAAGGAAATCACGGCTAATGATGAGCTCGTTATCGGTAATTTTTTCTTTGTTTATGCTTAACCCGTTTCCTTTTATCGTACGGCGAAGTTCCCCTTTTGACGGGAAAATTTCGGTTTTTTCGCTCAGTAAATCCATTACGGGAACACCATTTTCAATTTCTGATTTTGAAACTTTAAATTGCGGTACTCCGTCGAAAAC
>JAQIDF010000359.1 GCA_027858145.1 Prolixibacteraceae bacterium
GTGGCTTAACCTTTGTTTTGAAAAGAGGAATTTTGTAATAAAGTGAGTAATTAACACCTACCCAGCTATTGTTCCAGGCACGTCCGAAGCCCGGTATGTAGTAGGGTTCCATTACCTCATCTTCCTGCAGCCACAATCGAACCCTGAAACGCACGGTCCAGCTGAGGTAGAAGTTGTTTATCAGATGTGCCCTCATGCCGGTTGTGGCTTCAACCCAGTTAGAGGCTAACCAGGTTCGTTCTGTTTTCTGATTGGACATATTGCCCCAAATATCATTGTATAATGTAATGTTGTCAGCTTCGTGAAAAAAAGTAGTAAAACCGTAGCGGATTCCAACCAATAACTGGTCGGTGCTTTTTTCATCAACTTGTTTCATGAAATTGTAGTCAACTCCCAGTCGGGTGTATGCACCTTTCGATAAATAGTGGTACTGTGGTGAATTAAATTGGGTAGTTTGTGAGCCAATTTCAAGGTTTACGAACATATCCTTAAGCAATTCATAATCGGCTGAAACTTCCCATCCATAACGGGTGCTGTCAATAATTGGCACTGCAAATCTTGATAAATCGACCCCAAGGGAAACCTGGTGGTATTTGTATTCGGGTTTCTGAGCAACGCTTCCTATTGTAATAAATAGTGCCAGTAAACTAAAAATATATCTTAACATTTTCCAGTTCTCCATATTCTACAATGTTTTTTGAAACCCAGGCTGAATCGAGCTTGTTGCTACTCGTGTTTACCTTGCTAATATCGAAAAAAGTAGTAAAGCCACATGCGTGCGAGGGAAGGTTCATAAACCGGTCGTGATAGAAGTTTATTGTATCGGCAATACTGTCTTTGTATAAAAAAACCACCGAGGTGGTGTCGCTGTGTATTGAAAGCGGAAACTGTACGCTGTTGGTTTTTGACTGATAAAATAACCCCTGGGTGGGTAGTGTGTCAGTTAACATAATAATTGTTAGTGAGTCGATTAATGTGTCAGACAAGCTTCCTCTTTCAATGATATGAAAGGTGAGGTTTGCCTGTACCCCGTCTTCATCTTCACAAGGCAATTCGTCGCATGAGAAAAAAGCGACGATCAAAACCGGCCATATAAGAAAGTTGAATATTTTTTTAACGATCATTTTTTGTGCTTTTGCGGTAGCATAATAACGGCACAAACATACAAATTAGTTTGCAACCTGTAAGCGATGTTGAAAAGTTGATTTGGGTGAAATGCGATTTTCTGTGTACTTTTGACTAAAATTTTATCAATGATTGAAGTTTGTGCCATAGCATCAGGTAGTAACGGTAACTGTTATTATATCGGGGATGGGGAAGAAGCGGTTTTAGTTGACGCTGGTATCAGTTGTAAACAAATTTTGTTGCGAATGGAACAGCGTGGCCTTGATCCGGCCAGTGTGAAAGCTGTTTTTTTAACACACGAGCATGCCGACCATATACGTGGAGCGCGGGTACTGAGTAAAAAGCTTGGGATTCCGGTGTTTTATACGTATGGTACATGGAATAAGGCCCATAAAAGCTCAAAGGCACCCTTCCACCGTTATATTCATATTGGTGAGCCCTTGCAGTGGGGGCGGTTTACGGTTCATGCATTTACAAAAAAACACGATGCCAATGAACCATGCAGTTATCGGATAGAAATTAATGGGCACAATATTGGTGTTATGACCGATATCGGGGCTGTGTGCGATAACGTTGTTGAGCATTTTATGCTTTGCAACGTGGTGTTTCTTGAGTCTAACTACGATGAAGAGATGTTGACCAACGGGGGATATCCGTGGTACCTTAAACAGCGAATTTTATCGGATGTGGGGCATATGTCGAATGCCCAGGCATTGGAATTAATTACGAAATATGGTAATGGAATTCTGGATACCGTTTTTCTTTCACATTTATCGGGCGAAAATAACACCCCCGAATTAGCTTACGAAACTTTTAAATCGCTGCATGAAACTTATAATTTTGTGAAAACATCGCGCAGCGAAGCAACCGAAGTGTTTAAGTTTTAGTTGTAAGGTGGTGTATTATTTGAACCACATAAGAATTATAAGGCCATTTGAGGATTCCTTATATGTCTTATATGGTTCAAAAACTTGCAGCTTCTCAAACAAGTAATGACACTATTTCACAACTACATTGATAATCTTTTTCGGCACCACAATAATTTTTACAATTTTCTTGCCTTCAATCCACTTTTGTGCGTTTTCATGTTCCGTGGCTGCTTTTTCAATTTTTTCTTTAGGCATATCAACCGGAAGTTCTAATTTGAATCGCATTTTCCCGTTAAATGAAACCGGGTATTCAAATGTGTTTTCAACAAGGTGACTTTCGTTAACCTCAGGCCATGGTTGCTGGCATGCTGCCGGCTCGTTGCCATAAATTGCCCACAACTCTTCGGCAATGTGTGGTGCGTATGGCGCTAATACTTTGGCAAATGTTTCGGCTGTTTCGCGTGTTACTTTTTTCATTTTGTAACAGTGATTTGTGAAAATCATCATTTGCGAAATGGCTGTGTTGAATTTCATTTCTTCAATATCCACTCCAACCTTTTTAATGGTTTGGTGCAGTATTTTCAGTGTTTCTTTATCTTCCTCACCACCTTCAACAATGTTTTCTGTATTGGCAAAGAAATAGAAAACCCTTTTCAAGAAGTTGAAAACACCTTTAACGCCGGTGTCAGTCCATGGTTTTGTTGTATCAAGCGGGCCCATAAACATTTCGTAAAGGCGAAGTGAATCCGCCCCGTATTGAGCCACTACATCATCAGGGTTAACCACATTTTTCAATGATTTGGACATTTTGGCAACAATCTGTTTCAATTCTTCACCGGTTTCGATGTGGAAATACTTTCCGTCGCGTTCTTCAACTTTGTCCGATGGTGTTTTCGAGCCCGATGCCGTTTCGTATGCAAATGCCAGGATCATCCCCTGGTTATAAAGTTTTTTATAAGGTTCATCGGTCGATACGACGCCCAAATCGAAAAGAACTTTGTGCCAGAAGCGGCTGTACAACAAGTGTAGTACGGCATGTTCGGCGCCGCCAATGTATAAATCAACCGGCATCCAGTAGTTCTCTTTTACTTTGCTGAATGGTTCTTCATCGTTTTTTGGGTCGATGTAACGCAGGTAGTACCAGCATGACCCGGCCCATTGTGGCATGGTATTGGTCTCGCGGCGGCCTTTGCGACCGTTTTTAGCTGTAACTTTTAACCAATCGGTTGCGTTGGCTAGTGGCGATTCACCGCTTGAGCTGGGTTGGTATTTGTCGGTTTTTGGTAACTCAACGGGCAGATTATTATCATCAACGGTGGTAATTTCACCATCTTCCCAGTGAATAATGGGGAAGGGTTCACCCCAGTAACGCTGACGGCTAAACAGCCAGTCGCGTATTTTGTAATTTATGGTAGCCTTACCAAGGTTGCGTTCATCAAGCCAGTTGATAACGGTTTCTATACCTTCTTTTTTGGTTTTGCCATTAATGTCGAGCCCTAATTCAGGGTTTGCCGAGTTTATATAAGCACCATCTTCGGTCCAGCAAGCCTCGCCGGCAAGTATTTTCTCACGTGTTTCGGCATCAACCTGCTCTTTCGGGTCAAGTATGCAAACCACCGGTATATCAAATGTTTTGGCAAATTCAAAGTCGCGGGTATCGTGCGCGGGTACTGCCATGATGGCACCAGTACCGTATCCCATCAAAACATAATCGGCAACCCAAATTGGTATTTCTTCACCGGTAAGTGGGTTTATGGCATAACGGCCTGTAAATACACCGGTTTTTTCTTTTGCCAGTTCAGTTCGGTCTAAATCACTCTTTAAGGCGGCAGTTCTGGTATATGCATCAACCTCGCCTTTTTTCTCAGCCACAACAATTTGGTCAATTAAATCATGTTCAGGGGCAATTACCATGTAAGTAGCTCCAAACAATGTGTCGGGGCGTGTTGTGTACACGCGTAATTTATTGTCAAGTCCTTTAACTTTAAAATCAACTTCAGCACCGGTCGATTTTCCAATCCAGTTGCGTTGCATGTCCTTCACCCCCTGCGGCCAGTCGAGGTCATCGAGCCCCTGGAGTAAACGTTCGGCGTAATGAGGTATGCGCAGCATCCATTGTTTCAGAAAACGTCGCTCTACTTCTTTTGTACCGCATTTCTCGTGCGAACCATCGTTGAGCACTTCCTCGTTGGCACAAACCGTTTTACAGGTATTGCACCACCAAACTTGTGCATTATCGTAATAAGCCAGCCGTTTTGAGTTGATATATTCGGTAACGGCTTCTTTTCCTTCTGCTTCAGTGTCAGCCGGTATTGGAAGTTCATCAATCGGCCTGCCTTTTTGTTGTTCGTTATCGAACCATGTATTGTATAAGCGAATAAAAATCCACTGTGTCCATTTGAAATATTTTGTGTCGGTTGTGTTAATCTCCCGATCCCAGTCGTAGCTTAATCCCAGCGATTGAATTTGTCTGCGAAAATTATCGCAATTCTTTTGCGTGGTAATGGTGGGGTGGGTGCCTGTTTGTATAGCATATTGCTCGGCCGGCAGGCCAAATGCGTCCCAGCCCATGGGGTGCAAAACGTTAAACCCTTTGGCGCGTTTGTACCGGCAAATAATATCGGTTGCGGTATATCCTTCAGGGTGGCCTACATGCAGGCCTGATCCCGATGGGTATGGAAACATGTCGAGACAATAAAATTTTGGTCTGCTCTTGTCAACTTTACTGGCAAAAACTTTATTCTCTAACCAATACGCTTGCCATTTTTTCTCAAATTCTGAAAAATTATATTCCATTTTATACGAAATAAACAGGGTTTAACAAATTGAATTTGCAAAAATAGAAAAAAAGATGTGGTGCAGGGGAATAAAAAGTGGTAAATGTTCGGCACTTTATGTTATATAACTATAAAGTGTTGGTTATATGGGTTTTGATTACCAGAATGGATTTTGTAAATTTAGGTAGTTGCAAATCTTAAAAACCAGGTATGATGATGACAAAAATTGAAAATTTATTTACAGAAGGCGACAGCTATTTGAAAGATGCCAAAGCTATGTTTTTTGCTAATGGGGACAAACACAGTGATAGTTCATGCTATTGCTGTGAGGCGTTAAAAAAGTATATTGATGCTTATGAAATGTTTCTTTTTGAGCGTGTTGAGCCCTCAAAAAATTATCATGTGGTGATGCATACGATTGCTCAAAAGGATCCTGATTTTAAGCAATTCAACGAGAAGATTTATGAAATTAAATGTTTTGCTGATGAGGCTAAAAAAGAGCCTGAGAATTTCTTCTTATACGATGACGAGATTGATGAGGTTTTAAAAAATATTTTAAAGATTCGCAAATACATAGCTTCTAAAGTTCATTTGGATAAGGAATTTATGCAGGAATTCAGTAACAATGATTTTATGGCAATATAGTTATGACAAGAAAAGCGGGTTATCGTTTTGATAACCCGGCTGTTCATAGTTTAGTTAGATCAGAAAATAGATGATGGTTTAAAGAGAAAAGGAAGATTATGATGTTTTAAATAACATTCAATAATCATCTTTCTTAAATGCATGGCTAATATAGGATTATTTTTTAAAACAAAGAAAGGATATAACTGAAAATTTATTCTTCAACATACCGTTGCAAACGTTTGCTATGTGAATTTATTGACTCTATCGTATTGTGCTTTAAATGAGTGCAGTTTTTAGTTTTAGGCTCATTTTGGAGGAAAGTTTTTTTAAAAATGTGTCAATTTTTTGAATACTTACGAATTTATTGGGTATTTTCTCCTGATTTTTGATCAATATCTTGAATAATTATTCACTTTTGTTTCATTTTAACAATTAAAACCGGTTTTTAAATACAAAAAAGACTGTTTAGTTCCTGAACGATTTTGCGATATGGATAAATTTTTAAAAGAAGTTGCAGCTTATTTATTTCAAAAATACAACAAAGACCTTCATTCCTGTACACTTGTTTTTCCTAACCGGAGAGCTGGCTTATTTTTTCAAAAGTATTTGAGTGAAACAGTTAATAAACCGGTATTCACCCCACGAATTATAACCATTTCTGAACTTGTTGGCGATTTGTCAGATTTTCAGGTGCTGGATTCAGGGCCGTTAATTATTGAATTGTACAGAGTGTTCAGAAAAGTTACCGGTAGTAACGAAACACTCGATGATTTTTACTACTGGGGAGAAATGATGCTAGCCGATTTTAACGATATTGATAAATATCTGATCGATGCACGTCAATTGTTTAGCAATGTTGAATCGTTGAAAGAAATAGATGATGGTTTTGATTTTTTAACCGAAGAACAACTTAAATATCTTTCTGCATTTTGGGTAAGTATCCTTGAAACAAACAATTCAGAAACGAAGTCACGCTTTCTGAACTTGTGGAAGAACTTATATAGTATTTACGAGCAATACAAAAAGCATTTAGCTGATTTGGGATTTTCATATGAGGGTATGATGTACCGGGAGTTGACTGCTAAACTGACTGAACTTTCAAATGATAAAATCCCTGAAAATATTTCATTTATTGGATTCAATGCTCTTAACAGATGTGAGTTGAGCCTGTTTGATTTCTTTAAAAACAATTCAGAAGCCATGTTCTTTTGGGATTATGATGATTATTACATGAATATGCATAGCCACGAGGCAGGGATGTTTTTGCACAGTAATATGACGCAATTCCCAATGCCCGATGATTTTTCATTTTCTTCAGATAATTTTTCCAAACTTCAATCAATTGATGTGGTTTCAATACCAGGTTTTTCCGGACAGGCTTCATATGCGGCACAATGGGTTAGTAATCTTGAAGCAAATAAAAGCGAACGTTTCGATAAAACAGCTGTTGTTTTGTGCGATGAATCGTTGCTTGCCCCTTTTTTAAATGTTGTGCCCTCATCTATTGGCGATTTTAATGTAACCATGGGCTTTCCGGTGAAAAGCTCACCGGTTTACACTTTGGTTAAGGGATTGGTTGATATTGACCGGCATAGTAGAGCCGATAAAAATGGCCGGGTATTATTCTATCATCGTAATATCATGGCCTTATTGAATAACCCGCTTATTAAAAATATTGCCGGATCGTTTGTCGATGAGCTTAATAACCGTCTTGTAACCGAAAATCTGGTTTACCTTACTCCTGATGATTTTCAAAGCAACGAATTTTTATCATTCTTGTTTCATTTACCCGAAACACCTTCGGAATGCCGCGATTATTTGCTGCAAATAATTCGCCAGGTGTTTGCAGTGATGGATGAAGATGAACCTCTGGTTAAAGAATCGCTTTACCAGTTGTATTTGCTTATTAACCGTATGCATGATTCGCTGATTGTGGATGAGGATGATATTGAAATCTCGAAAAGATTGTATTACCAGCTTCTGTTAAGGCAACTCGAGCGGGTTTCTATCCCGTTTGAAGGCGAACCTTTATCGGGGATGCAAATTATGGGGTTTTTAGAAACCCGTAGCATCGATTTTGATAACCTTATATTGTTGTCATTTAACGATGACCGGCTTCCGGGTTCTTCCAGCCAGCATTCTTTTATTCCGTATTCGTTGCGGCGTGGTTTCGAAATGCCGGTGGCAGAACATAAAAATGCTATGTATGCTTATTATTTTTACCGTTTGATTCAACGTGCCAAAAATGTAACCCTGGTTTACGATTCACGAACCGACGGTTTTTCGCGCGGTGAGTTGAGCCGCTTTGCCACTCAGCTTAAATATGAAGCCCATAACTTGAAATTAATTGAAAGGCAGGGCACTTTCAATTTTGAACCATCGGGTGAAGATGAAATTCGAATTGAAAAAACCGATATTTTGCTTAAGCGTGTTGTAAATTATTTGCAAAACACTAATGTTTCTCCAAGTGCCCTTAATGTTTACATGGACTGTTCACTAAAATTCTTTTTTAAATATATCGAAGGTGTAAAAGAGGTTGATGACGTTTTAGAAGATATTGATAATTTGGTTTTTGGGCGAATTGCACATTTGGCGCTCGAAGAATTGTATAAACCTTTTGTGGGTGGTGAAATAGCACCAGACGATATAGTAAAACTATTGGCAGATAAACGCAAAATTAACAGTAGCCTGAAAACTGCACTTGAAAAAGAATTCTTTAAAAAAGGTAGTTTTAATCTAAACGGGCGTAACCTTTTGGTGTTCGATATCATTAAAAAATTTGTAGTTAAAGTGTTGCAATTTGATAAAACAATTGCTCCATTTCAGTTGATGTCGCTCGAAAATAAATATTATAGTTCAATAATGGTCGAATCAGTTGAAGGGCCACTTGAAATAAGATATGGAGGGTCGGTTGACAGACTTGACAGGGTAGGTGATAAAATCAGGGTTGTAGATTATAAAACAGGAAAGTCAGATAATACGATAAATAAATTGGATAAGCTATTTAACGGGGATCGTAACAAAGCGGCATTCCAAACAATGTTGTATGCCGATGCTGTTGAAAATGAATTGAAGCCCGATGTGCCGTTGTTGCCGGCAGTATATGGTGCCCGAGCCGTTTTTAGAAGTGATTTTGATCCGTTGTTCAAGTTTGATGGTGGAAATTTAATTTTTCAGGCGAATGCTGATGATTTCAGGGCAAGACTTAAAGAATTGTTTGAAGAAATATTGAACCCTGAAATTTCTTTTTCGCAGGTTGAAAATCCTCAAAAATGTACATTTTGTCCATATAAAAATATATGTAATCGTTAAGCCACACGCCTGTTGCTCTATTTTTCGGTTAGCTTAAGCCAGCCATTTTCATCGATTTTGCGATAGTAGCATGAAGTATGCGGATCTCCGTTTTCTCGTTTTTGTTTCAATTCAAATGAGATTTATTTGAAGGTAACAGCTCAGTGCAAAGTTGAAATCCATTGAAATCTATTCTTTAGTTCTATTTCTAATTTGAAGCAATTCGTCCACTTTCGCGTTAGCGAAAACGCGGGGAGGCCGTCAAAAATGCTGGCAGGCGTAGGGGTGAATCGGGAATGCTTAGTCCGGCTTAGCAGGGCGTTTACGTTTAAAGATTTTGAACGAATCACAATGTTGCTTTGTGAAAATATGCAATTTAAAACCCAATAATTGTTCAGGGAAAAAAGCTGCGTTCAAAATCTTTCCTACCTGCTTAGCCGGACTTGGCATTTTCGAGAGCGGGGGGAGCTTATTTTTGACTAGTCCGCGATAGCTATCGGGATTTTCCTGAGTTTTTTGTATTAAGTTAAGTGAGACTTATTATTGAATTTCAATAATTCTAGTCGAACTAATCCCGATAGTGAGGTACGAACGTATCGGGAACAAAAAAGTCAGTGGGGTTTGGGGCAAAGCCTCAATAAAACTGAAGGTGGAAGGTGCAGAACGAGGTTGATATTTAAGGGGTCTCAATGCAGAAACCCGGACATACACATTACCAGATTCATAATATACAAAATCTAGGCTAATGCAAATGGATAAAGAACAAGCAGAGTTATATCAAATAATTACCAGAGTTTTTCAGGGTGTTGCAAAACTGAAAAAGGTGAAATTT
>JAQIDF010000305.1 GCA_027858145.1 Prolixibacteraceae bacterium
AGTTTAATGCCCAACTCTGGTGCTGCCGGTGAATATGCCGGACTGATGGTGATTATGGAATACCACAAAAGCAGGGGAGAAGGGCATCGAAAAGTTTGCCTTATTCCTTCGTCGGCACACGGAACTAACCCGGCAAGTGCAGTAATGGCCGGCATGGATGTGGTAGTGATACCATGCGATGACCGTGGCAACATCGATGTGAAAGCTTTGCGTGAAAAGGCCGAAGAGCATAGAGACGACCTTGCATCCCTGATGATTACCTACCCGTCAACGCACGGCGTGTTTGAAGCTTCAGTGGTTGAGGTGTGCGAAATTATTCACCAACATGGTGGCCAGGTTTACATGGATGGTGCCAACATGAATGCCCAGGTGGGCATAACCAATCCCGGAATTATTGGTGCCGATGTTTGCCACTTGAACCTGCATAAAACATTTGCTATTCCGCATGGTGGTGGAGGTCCGGGTGTAGGGCCAATTGCCGTGGCAAAGCATTTGGTTGAATTTTTACCCTCGCACACCGTAATGAACAACGGTCATATTGGCTTACACGCTGTGTCGGCAGCTCCATGGGGAAGCGCTTCGGTACTGCCAATTACTTACGGCTACATTAAAATGCTGGGTGGCGACGGACTGCGTAAGGCTACCGAAGTAGCTATTTTGAATGCCAACTACATCGCGCATCATCTGAAAGATAATTACGGTATTTTATACACCGGAGAAAAAGGGCGTGTGGCGCACGAGATGATTTTAGAATGTCGCCACTTAAAGCAATCAGCCGGAATTAGCGAAACCGACATTGCCAAACGGTTGATGGATTACGGTTTCCATGCACCAACACTTTCATTCCCGGTGCATGGTACACTTATGGTTGAACCTACTGAAAGTGAATCGAAACGGGAGCTCGATCGCTTTATTGAAACCATGAATTCGATTTTTGCTGAAATAAAAGAGGTTGAAACCGGAGAAGCAGAGCGCGACGACAATGTACTGAAAAATGCCCCGCACACGCAGGATATGGTTGTAGCCGATGAATGGAGCCATAATTATCCACGTAGCAAGGCAGCTTTCCCACTGGTGTGGATTCGGGAAAATAAATTCTGGCCACCGGTCACGCGTGTTGATGATGCTTTTGGCGATCGCAATCTGATGTGTACCTGTCCGGAGGTTGATGATTATATTTAACGTGAGTTCAATTTAAATTTTCGAATTCAGATTGAAATAAAAAGCTGATAGACCCCCGATTAATCGGGGTTGATGAATAGCGAGTCCCGATTGAATCTTACTATTTCTAAGCGTTCTGAATTGAAAATTTTACGTCGAACTCACGTTATTTAAGAAACATAGCCTGTGGGTTTTTCTTTTTGTGCCATGTTTTCAGGAAAAGGCAATATTTTTATCTTTACACATTAATGGGCAAAATTGTTTCTAAAATATTGATCTTTTTGATTATTGCGACACCTTTATTTGCAAACAATGAAGGAATGCAATTTAAACATCTTGATGTTTCGAATGGATTGTCGAGTAATCAGATAAAAACCATTTATAAAGACAGCAGGGGGCATGTATGGATTGGCACCATCAACGGTCTTAATCGTTTCGACGGGTTTTCGGTAAAAACATTCAGGCACGATAATGATGATTCAACATCACTGATTGATAATGCTGTAAACTCAATTTTTGAGGACCCCTCAGGTAAGTTATGGATTGATACCGACGGCGGGTTAACGGTTTATGACCCTGTAACCCGTCAGTTCAGCGATAATCATGAAGTTTTCGATATTGACAAATCGCTTCCAAAAAGTGATTATAAAGGTTTTTATACCGATGAAAATAATCGTTTTTGGATGATTCACCAACAAAAAGGATTGTATTGTTATGTTCCTGATAAAGATACAGTTTATCATGTTTCTTTGCCCGGAGAAGATCTGGCTTTGATTAATGATTTTACCATCGGCCCCGATGGACATGTGTGGATGATCGATAGTAAACCGTCAGTCATAGCATTCGATCCTTTAACCGAAAAAACTACAAGTTATAACAAACTGAAGCTTCCGGCTTCCGATGCTGAGTACAGAATTCTGGTAGACCATGATCGTCATTTTTGGATATATCAGGTAAATAATGACCGCGGAGTTTTTTATTTTGACACCGGTTCATCTCAGCGCATTCATTATAACAGCGAAAATGATGTACACATATTAAGTAATAATAATGTATCGTCAATGGCTATTGACCGCTACGGACAAATTATTGTGGGAACAGACCATGGCGGGCTGAATATTATTGATAAGAAGGAGGGGTTGCAGACAGTATATCGTAACCAGATAGGGGAGAAAAACAGTCTTTCACAGAACAGTATCGTATCTTTACTCTACGATAACAACAACATATTATGGGCCGGCACCTATAAAAAAGGGGTAAATTACTATCACCCCGACTTGTTTAAGTTTAAGACTTATATTCAGAATCCTGCAAAAGATAACTGGTTAAGTAAAGAGGATGTAAATACATTTGCTGAAGATGATAAAGGAAATCTCTGGCTTGGCACCAACGGTGGCGGATTAATTTATTTTAACCGCGAAGAGGGTACTTTTAAAACCTACACTTACAATCCTGACAATATCAATAGCCTCTCGGGCAATGTTATTGTTGATTTGTGTTATGACCATGATGGCGGATTGTGGATCGGGACTTTCATGGGCGGGCTCAACTATTACAAAGATGGCCGGTTTATGCACTTTCGAAACGATCCTGATGATCCCGAAAGTTTGCCTGCAAACAATGTTTGGGCTGTATTCGAAGATTCAGACCGCCGGATATGGGTTGGTACGTTAAATGGAGGAGTTGCTGAATATTTACCCCAAAGCAATAAGTTTAAAAGGTATTCGTCAATATCCGAAACGGTTTCGGTAATGGCTATTTCCGAAAATATTGATAATAATGTTTGGTTTGCAACTGCCGGAGGTGTATATATGTTCGATAAAAAAAATGGATCTTTCCGGTTTTGGTCCGAAAATGAACAGGATGAAAACACCATTAACGCTAATTCGGCGCTCGATGTTTTTTGCGATCACAGGGGCTGGGTGTGGATTGGTACCCGCGAAGGGCTAAATTTGTACCGTCCCGAAAAAAACACATTCACCCATATTACAACCGACAATGGATTACCCGACAATACGGTATTAACAATACTTGAGGCCAATGATGGAAATATGTGGCTGGCAACACCACAGGGTCTTTGTAATTTGGTTGTGTCGTTTTCTGAAAATAACAATCTATCGTTCAGAACTAAAAATTATGATGAAGAAGATGGATTACACGGCATTGAGTTTAACGAACATGCCGCGTTAAAAACAATTAGCGGTGAATTAATTTTCGGAGGGGCTGATGGGTTCAGTATTTTTAACCCTTCGGCATTGTCAACATTAATGCTTAGCCCAACAGTGTTTTATGAAGATTTAAGTGTGGAGAATAAAAAAGTATCCATTAGGGAGACTTTGAACAACCGGGTTATTCTTCCCAAGTCGTTAAATTATGTTGATGAAATTAAACTCAAGCACTTTGAAAAAACATTTTCAGTGAGTTTCTCAGGAATCAATTTTTTAAATCCTGAAAAAACAGTCTTTCACTACAAGTTAAAGGGATTTAACGACGAATGGGTAACTACAAGTGCCGATTACCGTGAAGTGACTTATACCAATTTACACCCCGATGAATATGTTTTGCAGGTTTATGCATCTGATTTAGAGAATGCATTAAAGTCAGAAATTGCTGAGTTGAAAATTGAAATCATGCCTCCATTCTGGAAAACAAAATGGGCTTATTCCATTTATCTGGTTGTTTTTCTGTTTTCAATTTTTTACATTCTTCAAGCACTGGTTAAACGTGAGCGGAACAAATTGTTAATTCAACAAGAACGTATTGATACTGCACGGCAACACGAGCTTGATATGATGAAACTGAAATTTTTCACCAATATCAGCCATGAGTTACGGACGCCGTTGACCTTGGTATTGTCCCCTCTCGAGCGGATCATAAAAAATACCGATAGTGACACCAATAAGCAGCAGTTGAGATTGATACAGCGAAATGCTTACCGTTTGCTGAACCTGGTTAATCAATTGCTCGATTTCAGAAAAATGGAAGTTCAGGGACTTTCGCTCGACATATCACGGGGCGAGATGGTTTCGTTGTGCCGTGAAATAACTGAATCGTTTTCGGATATGTCAGAAACCCGGAATATTAAATTAAATTTTCATTCTAGTGTTGATAAATTGACGGCATATTTTGATTACGATAAAATTGAAAAAATTATTTTCAACCTGTTATCCAATGCATTTAAATTTACTCCGGAAAATGGAGAAATAAATGTAAAACTCGAAATTCACGAAACCGAAGATAGTGAAAGTGTTGTTGTTCTTAAAGTTGAGGATAACGGCATTGGAATTGCCGACGATATGAAAGATCGGATTTTTGAGCGTTTTGTGCAATCTGTTTCGTTCGATAACAGTAATGTCAGGAAGCAACGGGGAAGTGGTATAGGTTTATCATTGACCCGCGAGTTTGTACAAATGCACGACGGGCAAATATCGGTTCAAAGTATACCGGGGCAGGGTAGTTGCTTTAAGGTTGTTTTACCACTGAAAGATACGTTTGATTTACAAAAATCAAATTCAATCCACGAAGACAATGTCGCGTGGTCGGGAAAACCGGTTGCTGATCCTGAGTTTTTAAAAGATACTGACGATAAAAAGCTCGCTAATAAGTTTAAAATTTTATTGGTGGAAGATAATCCTGATATCCGGTTTTATTTAAAGGATAATTTGAAGCATCAGTATGAAATATTTGAAGCGGAAGACGGAGGAGAAGCCTGGAAAATAATTCCAGATATTTTGCCCGATATTGTGGTGAGTGATATTATGATGCCAGTAATGGACGGGCTTGAATTATGCCGGAAAATAAAAACGGATAGCCGAAGTTCGCATATACCTGTTGTTTTGTTAACAGCCCGTACTGATGAACAACAAAAATATGAAGGGCTCGAAACCGGTGCCGATGATTATATCACAAAACCTTTCAACTTTGAGCTATTAGAACTTCGTATTAAATTATTGATTGAGCAGCGCGAAAAACTACGCAAGCAATTTCAACAGAATTATGATATTCAACCTTCAGAGATTGCCATAACCTCACTCGATGAACTGTTCCTGTCGAAAGTTAAAACCAATACAGAAGAAAACATGGGGGAACCTGGTTTTTCGGTCGAGAAACTTAGTACCGAAGTGGGAATAAGCAGGGCGCATTTGTACAATAAATTGCTGGCCTTAACCGGGAAAACGCCTGTTGAATATATCCGTATTATGCGGTTGAGGAGGGCTGCACAGTTGCTCGGGAAGAGCCAGCTTACTGTTATGGAGGTTGCTTATAAAGTAGGATTTAACGATCCGCGTTATTTCACGAAGCATTTTAAGAACGAATACAAAATAACTCCTACTCAGTATATCAAGAATATGAAGGGGAAGTAGATGGCTTTGCTTTCCGAAAAACCTGTTTAGAAGCCATGACGATACGATGTTAAAGTTTAGTTAACCAAATATTTTGAGTGGTATGAGTGATTTTTTGAGTGACCAGGAGATTGGTGTGAGAAAAAACGGCAAAGAAAAATACTTGTCGATGCATGATATCCTTTGCCGTTTAGCTGTATTTTCTGATATTTTTTATTCGCCGGGTGTAAGCAACGCTTTATAATCTTTGGGCGATGATAGCACTTCAAGTGCACGGTTAATGGTTTTATCTTCACCAATGTTGGCTCTGGCTGTTCCTTCCTGATAGTAATATCGCGAAACAATCTCACTCTTAAGGATCTGTGATATTTGGTCTCTGAATTTTTTCAGATCCCGATCGAGGTCAAGCTTCAGTAGTTGTTCAAGCGAAGTAAATTCGTCCTCTGCAAGTTCGAAGTATTTTTCCTCCTGTGCCAGTTCTTTCAGATCTTCGAGCTTTTGCTGTGTTTTCGAAGTATATTCAAACGCTCCGTTTTCTACAAAATCAATAAAATTGTTGTAAATCTGATCGTTTATTTCAAACTCCTCGGGTTGTGGTATCGATTCATTATCAGCAGCAAACCGGGTTGAAAAGTCAAATATTTTAAATTGTTGTATTAATTTAATCGCAAGATTACTGATATTTTCATTATTCACATCAACATCAGGGCGTATTCCGCCGCCATCTTTAACAATTCGGCCGTTTTTAGTTTGAAATTCACTGATTAGTGAATCGGGAACGTGGCCTACGCTGCCGTCTTCGTTACGGTGCGAGTAATCAAGAGCCTGTATGCATCTTCCGCTTGGTATGTAATATTTTGCGGTGGTGACTTTGAGTTTCGCGTTGTAGCTCAGGTCACGTGTTGTTTGCACCAGACCTTTTCCGAAGGTGCGGTCTCCTAATATTATACCACGGTCGAGATCCTGAATCGTACCTGATACAATTTCAGATGCCGAGGCAGAACCACGGCTAACCAAAACAGCCAAAGGCATTAGCGTATCAACAGGTGAGCCGGTAGTTTTGTAGGTTTTATCCCACTGCGAAACTTTACCTTTTGTACTTACTACTTCTTGATCATGTGGAATAAAAAGGTTAACAATGTTTACCGATTCCATAAGTAATCCTCCGGGGTTTCCACGTAAATCAAGAACAAGTTTTTCGGCACCGTTTACTTCTTTAAGCTCCAATAGTGCTTTCTTTACCTTTTCCCCACAATCTTTGGTGAAATTTGTAAGCCGAATGTACCCGGTTTTATCATCAAGCATTCCATAGTAGCTTATCGGATCGATGGATATTTTTTCACGAACAATATCAAATGTAAGCGGTTTTTTATGTCCATAACGCTCAATAACAACTTCAACAGTTTGTCCGGCTGCTCCTTTAAGCAGGTTACTTACATCTTCTGTTCCCAGTTTGTCAATGCTTTTTCCTGCAACCTCGAGAAATACATCACCGGCTTTAAGTCCGGATTTATATGCCGGAAAATCTTTATAAGGCTCTGAAACTACAATTTCATCGCCATGCTTTGAAATTAAAGCACCAATACCTCCGTATTCTCCGGTGGTCATAAACCGAAAATCTTCGATATCGCTTTCAGGAATGTATGTTGTGTATGGGTCGAGCGATTTCAGCATTTCATCGATGCTCTCTTTCACCAACTCTCCGGGTTCTACCTCGTCAACGTAAAAGGTATTGAGTTCCCTGAAAAGGGTGTAGTAAATATCGAGATTTTTAGCAATTTCAAAATTCTTATTGTCGGAGTTGTTTAACCCCATAAAGGCAAAACCTGAAACAAGCAGGATTAAAACAATAGCTATGGCTTTTTTCTTTATCTTCATTCGTACTTTATTTTTAATTTTTTTTGCACTAAAATAGCGCATTAAGCTTTTTAAAGTCAACAAAAATAATAATTCAGATGGTGCTGAGGCTTAAAAAAGTCTTAAAGTTTGCAAAAACAGGGTGATAACACTTTTTCTTATTCCGAGAATAACTCGCGGGCCTTGGCAATTTGCTCGTTGGTTCCTAAAACGTAAACCGCATCGTTAGTACACAAAACAGTATCGGCACCGGGATGTTCAATCATTTGATTTTCGCGTTTTATAGATAAGATGGTAATACCTGACTTGTTTCTCAGTCTGGAATCGTTAAGAGCCAACTTGTTTACTTCAGCGTTTTCGTCAACTGTTATTACCGCTACTTCAAGATGTCCTAACTCATCGAATAGTGAAGGTTTATTCCGGACATCTTTTTCCCTGAAAATTCCATAGTAATTCTCGCGGATATCGTTGGTGATTTTACGTATTTCGCTTTGGGTGAAAAGACGGTGTGTGAGAACGCGGGTGAACAGGTCAATGGCAATTTCAAGTTTTTCAGGCATAACCTGATCGGCTCCCAGTTGATAAAGCTTTTCAATATCCTCAGTTTGTTTGGCCCGAACAACAATGTAAGCGTTTGAGCTAAGTTGTCTAACCTTCTCTAAAATAGCCATTGCAGGTATAATGTCGCCTACCGATATTACTACAACATCGGCGGTATCAACGTGTGCTTTTTTAAGAATTGGCAGATTTACAGCATCACCATAAATAACCGTTTCACCGTTTTTCTGGCGTTCGCGTACCAGTGACGGGTCGAATACAATGGCTGCATACGGGAGATTCACATGCTTGGACATCATCGAAAGTTTAAGTGCTGAAGTATCTTTTCCTATAATAACCAGATGGTTATTCAAATCGGGTACTTCAATTTCGGGCAGTGGGAACAAACCTTTCCGCAGTTTATCCGGCAGTGGTAGTTTTAGTAATAAATCGGCAAAACGTGGTGCTCCTTGTATGATGAAAGGCGACATGGCCATGGTTGTTACTGATACAGCCAAAAATAACTGATAATAAAATTCAGGTATTACACCATTTTCCAGACCTAGTTTGGCAAGGATAAACGAAAATTCACCCACCTGGCTGAGGGCTAATCCTACCATAACCGTTCCTTTAAATGTGTGTCCCAACATAAAGCCGGTTGCCCCTGCAATCAATGTTTTTATTCCAATAATCAGCAACACACTAACAATTACCAGCATGTAATTGTCGATAACAAAGTTAACGTTGAGCATCATGCCTACCGACACAAAAAAGAAGCTGGTGAACGTATCTTTAAATGTCACCAAATTGCCGAAGGCATTGTGACTGTATTCCGAATCGGAAATCATAAGCCCGGCAAGGAAGGCCCCGAAAGCCAGCGACATGCCCATTTCTGAAGTAATCCAGGCAACTCCAAGGCAAATCAGAAAGATGCTCATCATAAACAGTTCCTGGTTGCGGGTCATGGCTATTATGTGCAACAGCTTTGGAAGCAACCATTTATTTCCAACATATACGAAAGCTACAATAATGATGGCTTTAAGGAGTAAGGATATAATCTCTCGCTGGATGTCGAGTGAGTCACCCCCGATGAGGTTGGTGAATAAGAGAAGTGGAACCAGCATCAAATCCTGAAAGATGAGAATACCCACAACGGTACGTCCATAGTTTGAAGTAATTTCAGAACGTTCCTGCAGTACTTTTAAAACAAGTGCCGAGCTGCTTAATGCTGAAATCAATCCAATAAATACACCCGATAAAATATCGACTTGATAAAATCGTGATGCAAGAAAAAATATCGCTGCAGTAAGCGAGACCTGCATTAAACCACCCAGAAATACAACTTGCCGTATGCGCATCAGATGTTTCAGTGAAAATTCCATCCCAATTGAAAACAAAAGGAGAATAATTCCGATTTCGGCCATCAGCTCTATTTGGTGTTGAGAACCAACAAGCTTCAACAGGTGAGGCCCTGCAACAATGCCGGTAAGCAGGTATCCCAATATTGTTGGCACGTTTATCTTATTGAAAACCAGGTTTACAATGGTAGAAAGTGCAAGAATGATAACAATATCCTTCAGTATAGAAATTTCCATTAAGGTGTTTTTTATTGACTAATTTATAGAAATAAGGAGAGGTGAAGTACTTATTTGTCAAAAAACTTTTTAAAAAGTTGTTGGGCTTCTTCCCAGTTTTGCTGGTTGATGCAATATTTAATCCGGGGAGCTTCAGTTTCACCTTGTATGAGTCCTGCCAACTTCAATTCTTTCAGGTGTTGTGAAAGTGTTGATTTGGCAATTGGTAGCTCTTCGCTAAGGTCGTAACTGTAACAACATGATTGTTTAGAAAGTAAATTAAGCACGTACATGCGGATGGGATGTCCCATGGCCTTAGCATAGCGTGCTGTTTTACGCTGTTCCTCCGAAATAATACCTTCGATTTTTACCATTCCTTGTGAATATGCTGACAAATTTAAAATGTTTTCTTCTAATTTTACAATTTCATGGGAGTTAAAATTTTTACTTGCATATTTGCATCAAATTTTAATTGAATAAGATGGCAAGAATACTATGTATCGAAACATCGACTGGTGTTTGTTCTGCAGCAATTGCT
>JAQIDF010000438.1 GCA_027858145.1 Prolixibacteraceae bacterium
CCCGCAAAGCTATAATCGTGTATATGCCAATCTGTTTGGCCCCGGGCTGGAAGGCGAAGAACGCTTAACTGAGCACTACCGACTGAATAACCCCATTGATGTAACCAAAACAAGAGGCAAGGAAGCTTACAACAACCTTCGCATTTTCATAGATTGTGGCGACGACGATTTCCTCACAAACGATAATTCACGTCTGCATATTCACTTAACAGAAATGGGCATTAAGCATGAATTCAGGATGCGCGACGGACACCACAACTGGCCTTATTGGCGTACGGCCTTACCGGTTGGGTTGAAGTTTATCGGGGAGAGTTTTCATCAGTTTTAAGAATAAAGAACCAACTAACTTTCACCTACAGTCCACTTTTCTATTACTGAAAGTAAAACACTGGGTTTAACCGGTTTAGACAGATAATCGTTACAACCACTTGAAACGGCCTGTTTAACAGAGTCCTGGCCAACATATGCCGTTAACATCACTACCGGAACCAAAGGATTTATTTGTTTTATTTGACGCGTAGCATCAAAGCCAGACTTTTCAGGCATCATAGCATCCATGAGCACAATATTTATGGATGGATTTGATTGAAATAATTCCACAGCTTCATTTCCATTTACTGCAAAAACCAAATTAATCCCGGTTTTTTTCAGAGATTCCGATATTAACAGCCTTGTATCATCGTTATCCTCAGCCACTAGCAACCAATATTTTGATAAGTCCATATATATATATATTTTAATCTACAATCCTATAAGATAACATGTAAGATTCATGTTTTATACTAAAAATTCACAAAGTTAAAAAAGGGCTAATCAAAAGCTTAACCTTTAACTGCCCTTTCAAATAATAATATTCATAGAAATAACTAATTTTCATCATTCAGCTATACCCTGCACCATTTCAAGGTGCTGTACAAATCTTTTATATGCCGCAGCCTTTTCTCTGTCACTAAGCTCTTCACCTTTCCTGATTGAAGTCATGGCATCAACACTTGAAAATTTTTCTTTAGCTGCCATTCCCAGCATTCCGCCTAAATCGCCTTCTCCGGCCTTCTTATCAAATTCTTCACCCTTTTGTTCGGCATACTTTGTGTGAGGCATCAATTTCTCACCTTGCTTTTCTGATATGATATTGCCATCAGTATCGCCCCGCAACCATTTTGCACCGTTTAATGTGTAGAATACCAACACGGTAACCTTTCCATCTGTGATATCCTTAAGATTAACAGCATTTCCATTCTCATCTTTAAGATCTATAGCCGGCACAGGCCACCCGGTTATTCCTTCGCCTTTTTTATCGATATCAGCTCCTTTGGTTGTTTCCAGTTCACCAACAGGACTCGATTTAATGTATTCACGCTTTTTCTCTTTCAATACTTTTGCTTCTTTTCCCCTTGACATTTTGCGTGCTGTGCTTTTTATGTCATTGTAAATTGCATCATACAAATCACTGTAATTATCCGGGTTAAAACGCTGAGGTGGCAACTGGTAAGCTACAGTCCCGTTTTTATCCAATACAAAAACAACTCCCTTTGCATAGGGAAACCCTTTCGATTTACTGTATTCCCCTCTGTAATTGGCACAAAACCCCATTTTTTCTGGTACACTTCCATACCATCCTTCGAGATATGTAGGATTACCAATAAGCTTTTGTTCTTCACTGTAAGCAACCAGCTCGCTTTCGGCAATGTAAAACTTAATAGCAGAAAAAGCTTCCTTGTCAATCACTTCAGCATTTGCAGGATCACCAAAATGTACTGCAATATACTGCACTTCTTCTTTAGCATTTACTGTACCTGCCATCAAAAAACAGATACTTAATGTCCACATCAGGCTTAAAACTTTTTTCATAACATGTATGTTTTTGGTTTACCATATAATAAAAGTGCAATAGCATTAAACTTGCACCTATTGATAATACAACAAAAAAATAATACATACAAGATACTCAATATGAAAAAGATAAGCAACTCAATATAAATATAATTCAAATAAGCCTCAATTTTTTTTACAAACAAAGTAAAATAAAGAAATGATTTACAGCTTAAGAGGTAAACGAATCAGGCTTATATTTTTTGGTCAGTCCCTGAAGAATATAGCGTAGTATTTGGTCTTTACAAGGTCTGAATTGGCTCTGGGTTGGTTTACGGAAAAAGGCGCTTAACTCGTGTTTGCTGATTTTAAAATCGACAAGACCAAGTATTTCTAGCATATCTTCGTCCTTCAGGTTTAAGGCAATTTTAATTTTTCTTAAAACAATATTGTTGGTTAAACGCTTTTCGGCAACAGGTATTTTATCGTCCTTTTG
>JAQIDF010000508.1 GCA_027858145.1 Prolixibacteraceae bacterium
CCTGGATAAAAAGCTTTTTCGGCTAAACGAACCATTACCGAAGAATCTTTTCCGATAGAGTAGAGCATTACCGGGTTTTCAAACTCGGCAGCTACCTCGCGGATAATCTGTATGGCTTCAGCTTCGAGTTCTTTCAAATGACTTAGATTATAATCTGGCATAAAAGCGATATTTAGTTGTCTGTTTTATGAAATGTGTTACAAAATTAATTTTTCCGCATAAATAGAGAAATAAAAAAATTGAGGTATTAACGTAAATTTTAAATCTTATTAAATATTTAATGCATAGTTGATATTACTTTGGATTACAAATATAACATCATATACGACAGAAGATTTGTAAAAGTTAAAAATTCCAGATAAGAGGTATAAATGTAATTGATAAAACAAAAACGATGATATTGAGTGGCAGGCCAACCCGCAGATAGTCTCTAAAACGATAATTACCGACAGATTGTACAATTAAATTTGTTTGGTATCCAATTGGTGTTGAGAAGCTTGCTGATGCAGCAATGCAAATTGCAATAAAAAAGGGTTTAGGATCAACACCAAGCTGATTGGCTGCCGAAAGGGCAATAGGAAATGCAATGGCAGCTGCGGCATTGTTGGTAATAATCTCTGTAAAAACCATCGTTATAAGGTAGATGATTGCCAGTACGGCTCCAGGCCCCATGTGTTTTACCGAATTGATGGATGTAAATGCTATTTGTTCTGCTACTCCGGAGTTTACCATTGCCTTACTTATTGCAAATGCTGAAGCAATAGTTATCAGCACATCCCAACTGATAGCCCGTGAATACTTCTTCGGAGGAAAAATTTTTAAAATACCCATCATAACCGCAGCTATAGATGCGAATAAAAACATATCCGGAGCGTTGCCCCTAATGGTTGGTAAATAGCGACTAAATGTAGCCCCTAATACCATAATTAAAACGGTAGCGATTGTCCATCCAATCTTGTAAGTTTTTACGGGTTTTTCAACTTCTCCTTTTGCTGATATAAGGAAGAATATTTTCGATTCCTTCCAGCTTTCAACAAATTCTTCACCGGCCAGAATAATCAATGAATCGCCTGCGCGTAAGCGTTCTTCCGATAAATTTGACAATATACTTGAGCCATTTCGATGGATAGCTAAAACGATACCTTTGTAACGATTGTAAAAATCGAATTCTTTAAGTTTTGAACCAATTCCGGGGAAACGGGGCGCCAAAACAACCTCAATACGCTGAAGGTCTTCCCGCTCTATTACCTTATCAAGGTTTCCGTGTGTGATAATATCGAGGCCATCGAGCGACAGTAGATTATTAATATTTTCATCATATCCACTTACCAAAAGCTTGTCGTTTTCCTGCAAAACAACACGTTCATTTTGAGTATATATCATTTGTCCATCGCGCTCAACCCCTACAATTGATATATTTTTACTGTCGCTTAATTGTCCTTTTCGAATTACCTCACCAATGTATTTACTGTTTCTTGTAACCAAAAGGTTGAAATAATATTCTTTGATATCGAGCCGGTCTTTATTTAAATTACCTTTTTTATGGTCAGGTAAAAGATAATGCCCAATCAGTGCAATGTAAATCCATCCGGCTAAAGCTATAATGAGCCCGACTTGAGCTAATTCGAACATGTATAAACCTCTGAATCCGTTTTCCTGCATCATACCGTCAACAACCAGGTTTGTAGAGGTTCCGATTAATGTGCATACGCCACCAAATATGGTTGCATACGAAAGGGGAATAAGAAATTTGGAGGGAGAGAGGTTTAATTTTTCAGCCCACCGTTTTATAACCGGGGCAAAAATGATAACAACCGGTGTATTATTTAAAAAAGCCGATAAAGCCGAAATAGGAAGCATTATTGCTGTGAGCATGCGTGGCATCGAACGTTGTTGTTTGGGGAGCGACAAGGTGGCCAGCTTATTCAATATACCTGAATAACGAACCCCTTCACTAACAAGAAAGAGAACCCCAACGGTAAGCATGCCTTTATTTGAGAAACCAGCTGCCAGTTCTACTGGTGTGATAATGCCTATTGCCATAAAAAAAACCGCTCCCGAAAACAGAATTAGTCCGGGACGCATGGCATCTTTAGCCAGGGCAACTATCATTGCAACAACAACCGTTAATACTATGTAGCTTTCAAGTGTCAATTAACGAGTTTTTATTGGACAATAAAATAAGGGTTGAGTAAATTTTCTTTATTATATTCAAGATCAATCAGCCCGGGGTATTTTAAAACTGATTTACCTGCGTATTTTGCTATTGCATGTCCGGCGGCGGTATCCCATTCCATGGTGGGGCCTAAACGAGGATAACAATCAGCTTTGCCCTCTGCAACCATACAAATCTTAAGTGAGCTTCCCTTGGAAACAATTTTCAGGGGTTTGCCCTTATGATCCAATTTGTTGATATATTTTTCGGTCTCCTCACTCATGTGCGAACGTGAGCCAACAACAACAAATTCATTCCTGTTATCATCCACTGGCAGCCTTTTTGCCTGCTTTTCAAGGCTTTCGATACCCTGAAGATCATCTATAAAGAAAGCTCCATTTTCGTCAGCATAATACAGGCAATTCGTTGCAGGAACATAAACTACACCTGCAATGGGTATACTATTTTCAATTAAAGCGATATTAACAGTAAACTCATCATTCTTTTTGATAAACTCTTTGGTTCCGTCAAGCGGATCGACCAACCAGAAGGTGTTCCATATTTTTCGTTCTTCATAGTTAATGTCTTTTCCTTCTTCGCTCAAAACCGGAAATTGAGTTTGCGACAAATACTTCATAATCGTATTATGAGCATTTTTATCGGCAATGGTTAGGGGAGAATTATCTTTTTTGAATTCTACACCAAAATCGGCCGTATTGTATATGCTGATTATTTGTTTTCCGGCTTCCACCGAGGCTTCTATTGCAATTTTTAGTTCTTCAGATATCATAATATAATAAATTACATGCTCCAGGGTTCGGAATTCATATCGGTTTCTTTACTCCATTTATATTGCAAATTTAAAATATCATCAACAATATTTTGGGGTAAGGAGTCAATTTGTTCGGAAGCCATTAGGAATTCATTAAAGTTAAAGGCATTTGCTGTTGAACCAACAGTAGCACGTACCTGGGGTAAACTATGGGCAAAACGCACACAAAATTCTGTCCAGTTAGCAATCCCTGATTTTTCAAATATCGGGGCTACTTCAGTTGCACGTTTCTGCAAATATTCTTTCCACGCAAAGCCGGGTTCATCACGCAATTTATGAACAGGCCCGCCAGCTACAGTGCGCATGGCAATTATGGGTTCTGAATTTTCGATAAGTAAATCCCATAACTCATTAGAAACAAAACGTTGAAGAGGATTAAAATAAAAAATAAATCCATCAATAATTCCTTCTATTGTTCCGTTTTTAAGTGCTTTTAAAGCAATATCCGATGTCCATGGGAAAACTTCCAGTACATAGCGTTTTATCCATCCTTTAGTTTTGAATTTCTCCAATTCGTGAATCGAATTTCCTCCACTGGCAAAATCTTCGGCAAGTTCGCCGCGCAAACATAGTTGTCCAATTTGAAAGGTATTGATATCTAAAAGCTGTGTGTTTTTTTTAAAATCTTCTTTTATTTCATTGATACTGCTACCTTCAAGTTTAACGATTAAATTAGGCACTTTTTTACGGTCGCTGTCAAATGCTTTCTTCAGCACGTCCATTGCACCATTTTTCCCTTCGCCATATTGCCGGCTAACATGGAACCAAATTTTGGTATCCATTGCAGCTTTTGTGATATCTACCCGTTCATCAAACGGAATAGAATCATGCCCAAGTCTGGTAGTACCGTATACAAATGGTGAAATATCATTTAACAGTACTGATTTTTCAGAAAAATTCTTTGCGTTCATATTGTTTTCCCCTTTTTATTCCCAAATTTTCCATATAGAAATTACCATCAAATATATTTAAAATATTATAAATACAAATTGATTTTGACAACTTCATAAAATGAAAGAGCGATTCGGGTAGATGCAGACAAACTATTTATCTTTGGGGCCAATTAATCCCATTAAATTTTCTTCATTTTTGGGGCCTATGCCGGTTTTTACATCAATAATTTCAAGAAATGAAGCCTTCCCTCTGATTCCATAGCTGCTTCCTACATAAACAATGGTGTCATTTTTGTCGATGCAGTTGTTCTGTACCAAGCTATGCAAACTGGCACGAATGGTTTCATCACGGTTGCTGTGGGGTTCAATCGAAGATGAAAAAATTCCGTACGATAAAGCCAATTCACGTATTACACGTGGCCTGTAGCACTTTGCAAAGACCGGCATTTCGCCTCTGAACGATGAGATATACCGGGCATTATTTCCCGACAGGGTATCGGTTACAATTGCTGTTGTATTCATCTCATTTGCAGCCTCAATTGCTTTAGCTGCTAAAAATGAAGAAGTATCGTAATTAATAGGTGGAACAATATCGTTTCTTTTGTCTTTGTTGATTTCAACTTCGTAAGCAACCTTGCTCATTGTTTTAACCGCTTCAACCCCATATTTCCCGTATGCAGTTTCACCACTAAGCATGATTGCATCGCAGCGATTGTAAACAGCATTGGCAATGTCACTTATTTCAGCGCGTGTGGGACGCGGGTTTTCAATCATAGTATGCAACATTTGTGTTGCCATAATAACAGGCCGCTTACGTTCAATGCATTTTTTGATTAGTAAACGTGATACTGATGGAATTTTTTCAGCGGGTATTTCTATTCCCAAATCCCCACGCGCAATCATTACTCCGTATGCGTGATCCAATATTTCATCAATTTTATCAACACCTTCCTGGTTTTCAATTTTTGCAATAATTCTTATCGGGCTGTTATGCTCATCCAGAATATTTTGTATATCAATCACATCCTGCTTATTCCTGACAAATGAGTGAGCTATAAATTCAATGTTATTTTCAATGGCAAAAAGAATGAAGTCTTTATCCTTTTTGGTTAACGAAGGTAATTTGATGCTGACACCCGGAATATTTATACTTTTTCGGTTTTTTATAACACCACTGTTGGTAACTTCGGTATATAAAAAGGTATCGTCTTTATCTTTTACCTCAAGTTCAATCTCGCCATCGTCAACTAATAATTTGGCGTTGGGTTGAATGTCGTTAATAAAATCAGGGTAATTAACATGTAAGCAATCTTTTTGGTTTAAATCACCACTTACCTTAATTTTATCACCTAATTCTACATGTAAGTCTTCATCAACGTTAATTGTACGTACTTCGGGTCCTTTTGTATCAATTAACAATGCAATTTTATCAGAAACCGAACGCACGTCGTTCATTATTTTCGTGGCCCCTTCACGGTCGATATGCGCTGTATTCATACGAACTACATTCATGCCATTATCAAATAGCGCTTTTACATATTCATGGCTGCTTTTGAAATCAGAAATAGTAGCTACAATCTTAGTTTTCTTCATTTTATAGGTAATTATTAATATCGTTTAATAAATAAGCGTGCAAAAATATATTTTTAGATTATTGATACGTGTTTTTAATCATTAATTTATGATTATTAAAATCACATATATTAAACTAATAAATCGTAAAATTGTTAAATTTAGACTAAAAAATAAAATATGGATAAATTGACATTAACAACGCCAGCATTGCTGTTCTCTGCCGTGTCTTTGATATTACTGGCATACACCAATCGCTTTTTGGGCTACGCCCAGGTTGTTCGTAATTTGTATGAGCGCTTTAAAGAAAACCCTGATAACATTCTTTTGGCTCAAATAAAGAACCTTCGTAAAAGAATGTACCTCACCCGGGCTATGCAGTTGTTGGGGGTGCTAAGCCT
>JAQIDF010000087.1 GCA_027858145.1 Prolixibacteraceae bacterium
ATCCTATGGAATATTTGTCTAAATTGCTGATATTTAGCGTATTGCAAACAAGTCTATTGTCTCATGTCTAAAATCTAACGATCTATTGAAATTATAAAAATAAATTCATCCACCCTAATTTTAATTTGATCACACCCTCAAAATGGATAAGCGAACAGACAAGAATGCCATCGGCATGGAACATATAATGGTGTGCGAAACCCAGAGCAACCGCATTTAAGATTTCAAGCCACGAATGCACGAATAAATTTAATATTTTGACAATTCATACAATGAATTGATTCGTGTATTTCAATGGTGAAATCCATTTTCAGCTCAATTCATAGCAAAAATAGATCGATTTACGAACATACGTTCGGTAAATTCAGATATATATTAGTGCATTCGTGGCTTATCTCTATTTTTGTTTTTAAGCTACATTTTAAATGCGGTTGCCCTGACAAAAAGTCTAACAAATAACTTTTGTTTTCTAAAATATTGTTACTTTTTGGGCTCAAAACCAAAAAGAACGATGGAAGAAAAAATAAGGCAAATAGCCGAAAGGTTAAAAGGACTGCGCGAAGTGCTGGATGTCAGTATTTCGGATGCTGCCGGAACTTGCAACATAACCGAAGATGAATACAGAAGGTATGAATCAGGGAAAACTGATATTCCTGTCAGTATCTTATTGTTACCTGCGAGCAAAAACTTGAATCAACTCCGCTGCACCTGAATACACACGACGGGCAGGAGTTTAATTACATTCTCGAAGGACGCCTGAAATTTGTATTGAGTAATAAGGAAATCATATTGGAAGAGGGCGATTCGATTTATTTCGACTCGGGTCAACCGCATGGTATGCTTGCTCTTGATAATAAACTGTGTAAGTTTTTAGCCGTAATTTTATAACCACCTGATAAACCAAAATCAACAATGCAACTTTATAAAAAATACCTTGAGAAACCTGAGTTTGAATCGCTCGAAGATTTCCAAAAGAACTTCAAAATAAATGTCCCCGATAATTTCAATTTTGCTTACGATGTAGTTGATGAATACGCCCGCGTTGAACCTCAAAAAATTGCACTGGTGTGGACCAACGACCAGGGCGAACACATCGATTTCACCTATGCAGAATTGAAAGATAAAACCGACAAGGCGGCTTCGTTTTTTATGCAGCAGGGCATTGGTCATGCCGATAAAGTAATGCTGATTTTGAAACGCCGATACGAGTTTTGGTTTTCGGTGCTTGCGCTTCACAAAATTGGTGCAGTGGCTATCCCGGCTACCCACTTGTTAACCGAGAAGGATATTATTTACCGTTGCAACGCGGCAACGATTAAAGCAGTTGTGGCTGTTGGTGAGGATGTGGTTACTTCGCACATCGATAAGGCCATGCCCGATTGCCCTTCGGTTGAAAAATACATTTCGATTGGATCCGATTTCCCCAAAGGCTGGGTTGATTTTCAAGAGGGCATAAACAAAGCACCGGCTTTTGTAAAGCCTGAAAAACCTTCAGAAAATGACGACCTGCTGTTCCTGTATTTCACTTCGGGAACGACCGGGCAGCCCAAAATGGTAGCCCACGATTATACTTACCCGCTGGCGCATATTGCCACAGCGGTGTTTTGGCAAAATGTTGAAGAGGACGGGCGGCACCTGACCATTGCCGATACCGGCTGGGCAAAGGCTGTGTGGGGTAAATTGTACAGGCAAATGCTGGCCGGGTGCGGCGTGTTTGTGTACGATCATCAGAAATTTACCCCATCCGATATGCTTGAGGTGATTTCAAAATATAAGGTAACTTCATTTTGTGCACCGCCAACCATTTACCGTTTTATAATTCGCGAAGATTTATCGAAGTACGACCTTTCTTCATTGAAATATTGTGTTACCGCAGGCGAGGCACTTAATCCAAAGGTTTACGAAACGTTTTACAAACATACCGGCATTAAATTGATGGAGGCTTTCGGGCAAACCGAATCGGTGGTGCAGCTGGTTACTTTCCCATGGTTGGAGCCGAAACCAGGTTCAATGGGGATTCCTGTTCCGCTTTACGATATCGACCTGATAAATGCCGAGGGTGAAGCATGCGAGGATGGTGAACAGGGGCAAATTGCCATCCGTACAGGCGAAAAGACACCTCTTGGCCTGTTTAAAGGGTATTATTGTGACGAAGAGCGTACCCGCGAAACATGGAACAACGGAGTGTATTACACAGGTGACATTGCCTGGCGTGATGAAGATGGTTATTACTGGTTTGTAGGCCGCGCCGACGATGTGATTAAAAGTTCGGGATACCGCATTGGGCCATTCGAGGTTGAAAGTGCACTGATGACGCACCCTGCCGTGGTTGAATGTGCCGTAACAGGTGCTCCCGATGAAATTCGTGGTCAGGTGGTAAAAGCCACCATTGTTTTGGGTAAAGGCTATGAACCCTCTGATGAGTTGGCTGCCGACATCCAAAATCATGTAAAAAAGGTAACGGCTCCGTATAAATATCCCCGTATTGTTGAGTTTATTGATGCTCTTCCAAAAACCATTAGTGGAAAAATACGCCGAGTTGAAATACGTGGCAACAAAAAATAGTATCATGGAGAATAAAATGCGCTTACATGTGGTTGACGCCCTTCGGGGCTTTGCAATTGTTTCGATTATGCTTTTGCATAACATCGAGCATTTCGATTTTTATTTTGAACCTGCCGGACTTCCGCAATGGATGCAAACACTTGATGGTGTGATATGGGATACCTTGTTTTTCCTCTTTGGTGGCAAGTCGTACGCTATCTTTGCCTTTTTGTTTGGTCTTACATTTTATATCCAGTCGAACAATAGCTACAAACGGGGCAAGCCGTTCAAGACCCGTTTTGCCTGGCGCTTGTTGCTTTTGCTCGGATTTGGAATTATCAATTCAGCTTTCTATCAGGGCGATATTCTGTTTATCTATGCCTTGATTGGGTTTTTTATGATTCCCTTTGAACGTGTAAGCAACCGCTGGGTGTTTGTTGTTGCACTTTTGTTGATGCTTCAGCCTTACGAGTGGATAAAGCTAATTGCCGGCATACAGAATCCGGGGATGACTATGGCCGACCCTGTGTCGTGGACTTTTTTCGGAAAAATGGGTGAATACATCACTGGTGGTTCATTTATAGAAGTTTTGGCTTAGGATTGTACCAGTACACCGGGGCAACTTACAGCCTGTTTGTCGGAGTTGTATTAGCTGTGATGCAAGGTTGGTTCAGTACATGGTGGATGAAAAATAATAAACG
>JAQIDF010000125.1 GCA_027858145.1 Prolixibacteraceae bacterium
GTGGCTGCTATTAATCCATGTTGCCCTGTGGCATCTAACCAAAATATAATACCTCCTTGGTAGCTATCGCCAATGGCAAGGGTTGCTCCTCCTGTTGCATTTACCACATATGGGCTTGCAGTGGTTCCGCTACCTGTTACAGTTACATTGGTTCCTGCTGTTACTTTGGTTTCGGAGCCATCGGCGGCGGCTGGTATATTAATAAGGTCTGCATAATCTTTATCCCAAGCAGTAAATGCAGGGTCGGTTTCTGTGTCAAGTTTATTGTTCCAGTTGGTAGTATCGGTTCCTGTAATGCCACTTGCTACTGATGCTCCGTAAATAGGGTCAGCCTCATCGGCTGTGGTAAAGTGGTCTAAATCTGAAATCTGACTCTCAGTGATTGAAATACCGGTAGTTTTATCCCAAGCAGTAAATACAGGGTCGGTTTCGCTGTCCAATTTGTTGTTCCAGTTGGTTGTATCGGTTCCTGTAATACCACTAGCTACTGATGCACCGTAAATAGGGTCAGTCTCATCGGCTGTGGTAAAGTGGTCTAAATCTGAAATCTGACTCTCAGTGATTGAAATACCTGTTGTTTTATCCCAAGCTGTAAATGCAGGGTCGGTTTCGCTGTCCAATTTGTTGTTCCAGTTGGTTGTATCGGTTCCTGTAATTCCACTTGCAACTGATGTTCCGTAAATAGGGTCAGTCTCATCGGCTGGGGTAAAGTGGTCTAAATCTGAAATCTGACTCTCAGTGATTGAAATGCCTGTTGTTTTATCCCAAGCAGTAAATACTGGGTCGGTTTCGCTGTCCAATTTGTTGTTCCAGTTGGTTGTATCTGTTCCTGTAATGCCACTGGCAATGGATGCTCCATAAACAGGGTCTGTTTCATCGGCTGTGGTAAAATGATCGAGATCTGAAATCTGACTTTCGGTTATCGAAATGCCCGTTGATTTATCCCATGCTCCGAATACGGGATCCGTTTCGGTATAGCTGCCCAGTTTACTGTTCCAGCGGTTAATGTCGGATCTGGATATTTCACGCGCTGGCGATGCATCAAATAGGGGATCCCTTTCCACTTTTATGTAGTTGCCCAAATTGCTGATTTGGCTTTCGCTTATCGAAATGCCGCTGGATTTGTCCCATGCCGTGAATTCGGGGTCGGTTTCGGTAGTGAGTTTGTTGTTCCAGTTTTCAATGTCGTTGGTATTAATGCGCGAAGCGGCCGATTGCTCATACACGGGGTCGCTTTCGTCGGCATTTGTAAAATGGTTTAAATCGCTTATTCGCGATTCGGAAATCGCAATACCGGTGCTTTTGTCCCAAGACGAGAATACGGGGTCGCTTTCTTCATCGAGCTTGTTGTTCCAGTTTTCAATGTCGTTGGCTTCGATGCCCCAAGCGGACGATTGCTCAAAAACCGGATCAGTTTCATCGGCATTGGTAAACTGTGTGAGGTCGGTAATTTGCGATTCGGAGATAGAGATGCCCGAGCTTTTGTCCCACGCATTGAATTCGGGGTCGGTTTCGTTGGCGCTTTCGGCTGTTTTGGCGTGCAGGGCAAAGGGCACGCTCAGTATTTGGCTGGTGCCGGTAATGCTGTAATTATTGCCCCCGGTCGGATCGGTTTCGGTTTTGATAAAGTATGAGCCATTTTGCCAGTCAATATTGGCAAACGAGCCCGACTCAACCTCGCCCGCTCCAATCTCAATACTCACCAAACCATTGGCGTTGGTGCTTGGACGCTGGGTTTCGACATAAACGGCCGTGCCGTTTGCCGAGCCTTGCAGTATGCAAATTTGCATGTCAACCAGGGTGTTGGCAATGAGTTGGTTATTTGCATTGCGAATTACAGCTTGGTAGCTCATTTTTTCGGGTGTTTGAGCAAACACACTTACCGTTAATAGAACGGTTACTAAAAGTGGAAATAATTTTTTCATCGTTTTTTTAAATTAAACTTTATTTTAATTTGTTCCCGATACGCTTCGCTATCTGGACTAATTCGGCTACATATTTTTTATTTAAAAAATACTGTCTCATTGAGTTTTAATGATTTTAAATGTTTTAATTTCTTGTTGAGACGAAGCATGCTTCGTCTGTACTACTTTTAGAAAATACATTGAAGAAACAAGGTTTGCCATCGAAATGGTTATTTCGTTGCTTGTAAGTTTTTTGTTTTCTATAAGTTTTCCGCTGATGTCGAAAAGTTGGTAAGACAAATTTTCATTGTCATAATTCTCAACATTCAAAGTAAGGAAATCGGTAGTTGGGTTTGGATAAGCCGAGCATTTCAATATAATGCTATTGGTTTCTTCAATTCCGGATACAATCGAAATTTCATAAGGCTGTTGCACTCCTTGTGCCACTGAGCCGGTTGTACCGGTATTCGTGGTGTAAACCACTTGTCCTACGGAATAACTCGCCGAGCCTCCGCTACCCGAAGCATTACCGCCTGTGGCGTTTACGCTTTCTTGTGCTTGCAGTCCTGTTAGTCCAAGTCCTAACAAGAGTACGGCACTTAATTTTAATCGTTTATATCGCATTTTTGTCTTTTTTTTGAATGGTTAATATTCATTATAATTTGTTTGTTTTTGGCAATGTTTTAATACTGAGTCTGCATTTTCTCCAATGAACGCTAACGGTTGGGTAAAAACAATTGTGTTTATTCCTTTATGTGTTGTTTTATATCTTATAAATTGCGGTTGTAGGCAAACTGCAATAAAGCGATGGGTTCATTTCTGTGAACATTGGACTGAAGTGTTATGGTGGGTTTATGGGGCACCGGCGTTTTATGTTTATATTCAGCTTACTAAACTAAAATTTATTGTTGAATAAAACAAATTATGAATAGTTGCAGGTTGTTTGTTGCTATTTGTTGATGTTGTTACCTCCGGTAAAACCGGAGGTAAAGCACATCGCAAGTACTTTCACAACCCCGGAGAGGGTTGAATTTTTCAGCGGAATACAAAACATAAAACGATCAATAATCTATTATTTCATAATCCACCCGAATTCCGAAGTGATCCGTTTTTTGTCTTAGTGGCATATTCAATAACGGCAATTATTGAGCTGTCACGTCAATTTTGCCTATTTTAAAAATGACCCCTAAACT
>JAQIDF010000126.1 GCA_027858145.1 Prolixibacteraceae bacterium
TGTAGCTTAAAAACAAAAATAGAGATAAGCCACGAATGCACGAATATATATCTGAATTTACCGAACGTATGTTCGAAATTCGATCTATTTTTCCTATGAATTGAGCTGCAAATGGATTTTCACCATTGAAATACACGAATCAATTCATTGTATGAATTGTCAAAATATTAAATTTATTCGTGCATTCGTGGCTTGAAATCTTAAATGCGGTTGCCCTGAAAAATATGCTCTCCCCGCTCTCCGGAAAGTCAAGTCAGGCTAAGCAGGTAAGAAAAATTTTGAACACGGCTTTTTCTGGCTGAACAATTATTTGATTTTACTATAAGTTGCACCAAAACCAACATTTTGGCAGGTTCAAAATCTTTAAACGTAAACGCCCTGCAAAGCCTGACTAAACTTTCCGGATTCACCCCCACGCTTGCCAGCATTTTTGACGGCCACCCCGCGTTTTCGCTTCCGCGAAAGTGGGCGGATTGCTAAATAATAGGTTGAAGAACTAAAAAAATGATATTACATTTTATTATAATTCCAATTCCAATTGTTTTGATAATGCTATTTAATGCAGTGTCGCCTTCAAGCGACGTGGGCAGGCAGTGAAAATGCGGCGGATGCGTTTGGTATTACCGAAAAAAGCGAGTTTAAAATATCGCATATTATAGGTTGTTAAATGGCGGTAGATCCACAAGATGGTGATGATGGCCTTTACATCGGGCTCGATTATCTGTTTTAGAGGTAATCGTTTACGTCAACTACCATCATGCCGGCAGCTTTCGCAGCTTCTATGCCGGGTTTGCCATCTTCAAAAACCAGGCAATGCTCAGGTTCAACGCCTAATTGCTCAGCACATTTCAGAAAAGTGTCGGGGGCAGGTTTGCCGTTTTCAACATCATCGGCCGTTACCAGGGCGTTAACTTTGTTGTTCACTCCTATTACCTCAAGGGTGCGGGTGGCAATCCTGCGGTCACCACCGGTACCACAACCAATAGGCATTTTTCCGTGGTTGTCGATCAGTACATTGTAAACGATTTCGATGGGCTTGGCCTGATCGATACTTTTGTAGTATTCATCTTCTTTTTCGCGCGCAACGGTTTCCGGGTCGAAGTTTTCGGGCTTGAACCTTTCTTTCATCATTACCATTTGCGGCCCAACGGGTACACCGGCAAACGAGTTGAAGATCTCTTCGTTAAAATCAATACCGTATTTACCCAGTACTTTACGAAAAGCTTTATAATGGGTTGGCATTGTATCGGCCAGGGTGCCGTCAATATCAAAAATTAAGGCCTTTGTTTTGGGGGGAAGTTGTATCTTTTTATCCATTTTTTTCTGTTAAATAAAAACTGACTGCAATATTACTGAAAAAGTAAGCATGTTATCCGTTTTTTGATTTTAAGGTTATATGAAATTTTATTGCTATTTTTTTACACTGCTGTCTGGTTAAAATTTTAGATTGCTTCTCCCGATATCGTTCCTCATCGGGATCGCAATGACGGGGTTTTTATTGCATTTTGGGGAGTGGAAGGGGTTGGATGGTGGTGTTTTAATTTTTCAGTAAAAACTTAATCAACCAATGACTACAATTATAATCCTAACAATACTTTTGCCGGGTCATTTCCGTTTGTGAGCATTTTTTCGGGGTTTTCAATCAGTTCTTTAACGGTTTTCAAAAATCCAACCGAGTCTTTGCCATCTATAATGCGGTGGTCATACGATAGGGCAATGTACATCATAGGTCGTATAACAACTTGTTTATTAACGGCCACAGGGCGGTCGATAATGTTGTGCATGCCTAATATGGCCGATTGTGGCGGGTTAATAATAGGCGTTGAAAGCAACGAGCCGAAAACCCCGCCATTGGTGATTGAAAAAGTGCCACCTGAAAGCTCTTCTACGCTGATTTTTTTATTTCGGGCTTTTTCAGCCAGTTCTTTTATTTCCTTTTCTATTTGAGCAATTGATTTTGATTCGGCATTTCGGATGTTAGGAACCATCAGCCCTTTTGGGGTTTGTACGGCAATACCAACATCAACATAGTTTGGTGTTACAATTTCATCACCATCGATTTGGGAATTAACCGCCGGGTATAAACGTGCTGCGATGCTTACTGCTTTGGCAAAAAAGCCCATAAAGCCAAGTTTGAAACCATATTTATCTACAAAACTGCTTTGCATAGTTTTGCGCAGCTCTATTACCGTGCTCATGTCAACTTCATTAAACGTTGTGAGCATGGCTGTTTCGTTTTTCACCTTAACAAGTCGTTCGCTTACCTTGCGACGCAGCATTGACATTTTGTTGCGTTCTTCATCACGTGATACTTCGGAATTATCAAGTGTGGTTGTTGGTTGCTCATTTTTAGATTCAAGAACGGCATTAACTTCATTTTTAGTAATACGCCGCAGCCCATTGATGATGTCGTCAACATTGAGGTTATTCTCTTTCATAATTTCAGCAGCCACGGGTGTGATTTTGGCCTTGTTTTCTTCAGGGTGCGGTTTGTCAGTTGTTTCTTTGCCTGGTTTCCGATCTGTATCCTCTGTGTCAGATTTTTCGTCCTTCTCAGATTTTGAGCCTTCACTATCTTTTCCTTCACTTTTATCTGATTCACGACTACCCGAGCCTGTTGAACTATCGGTTGCCGAGCTTGTCGAACTATCGGTTGCCGAGCTTGTCGAGGCACCGGTTACTGAGCTTGCCGAAGTATCAATTGTGTAAGCAACAGTACCTACTTTCGCGGTTTCGCCTGCCTTTACTTTGATGCTAATTTCTCCGCTTTCTTCGGCTACAAGTTGCAGGGTTGCTTTCTCAGATTCAATTTCGGCTAGTTCATCGTTTTTTTCAACGTAAGCACCGTCTTTAACAAACCATTCGGCTAATTCAACTTCGGAAATTGATTCTCCCGGGCTGGGTATTTTAAATTCTTTAATCATATCTTATTTGTTGAGAATGATTATTCTATGTTAAAAATTCTATTCACAATACGATTGAAACGACGATTGTGTTGCTCCATTAATCCGCCTGCCGGGCTTGCGCTTTCTTTACGGGCAACAACTTCGAGTTTGAAATGTGGGTAATTTCTTCCCACGTATGGTGCTGCCCCCATATTTTCGGGTTCATCCTGGACCCAGATTCTCCGTTCGGCATTTTTGTATTTTTCAAGGTGCCCGGCTACTTGTTTTTCAGGAAATGGGTACAGTTGTTCAACACGAACCAGGGCAATGTCATCACGCTTTTCTTTTTCACGAATTTCATCGAGGCTGTAAAATATTTTACCAGTTGTAAATACCAGTGTTTTTACTTTTTCAGGGTTTACCGCTTCATCGTCGATCGTTTCTTGAAACTGCCCGTTGAGGTCGTTGAACGAACTGACGACCTTTGGATGCCGCAGCAAACTTTTTGGGGTGAAAATGACCATAGGTATGCGGTACTCCCACAACATTTGCCGGCGTAAAGCGTGAAAAAGGTTGGCCGGTGTTGTAAGGTTCATCAATTGAATATTGTTATGGGTTGCCTGGGCCATAAAACGCTCGATGCGTGCGCTTGAGTGTTCTGGACCCTGACCTTCGTACCCATGTGGTAAATACATTACCAAACCATTGTATAGTCCCCATTTTTCGAGGGCCGATGTAATGTATTGGTCGATTATAATTTGTGCCCCGTTACTGAAATCACCAAACTGGGCTTCCCAAATGGTTAACACATCGGGCATGGCCAGGGCATAGCCGTATTCGAAACCTAAAACTCCGTATTCAGACAAGGGCGAGTTAAATATATGAACGTTGGGCAAGCCGGGTTTGATATCGTTTAACGGGAAATATTTTTTTCCGGTATCTTCTTCAACCAGGGCGGCATGACGGTGTGCAAAAGTGCCACGCTGTGAATCTTGTCCGCTTAGCCGTACCGGGTGGCCATCGTTTACCAGACTGCCGTATGCCAAAAATTCACATAAAGCCCAGTCGAGGCGGCCTTCTTCAACCATTTTCTTCCTTGTTTCAGCCAGCTTTAAAGCTTTGCGATAGAATTTCTTATCGGGGGGCAGGTTGAACAATAAACGGGCTATTTCTTTTAGTTCTTTTTCATTCACACCAGTTTTTACAGGTTTGAACAAATCGGACTTTACTGGATTTTTAAACCGTTTATATTCGTCAATTAAGAAGTTTGTAATGTTGAGTTTATCGTTCTTTCTCGATTCATCGAGTTTTTTATCAAGTACTTCGTCAAATTCTGCTACCCGTTTTTTTATCTCATCGCTGGTTATAACTTTTCTTTCAATGAGTTTTTGAGCATAAATTTCGGCCGGGTTAGGATGATTACCAATAGCCTTGTATAAAAGTGGTTGTGTGAAGCGGGGTTCATCCCCCTCGTTGTGCCCGTATTTTCGGTACGATAAAACATCGATGAACACATCGCTCTCATAGCGTTGCCTGAACTCCATGGCTAATTTCACGGTATAAATGAGTGCTTCCACATCGTCGCCGTTAACATGGAACACCGGAGAGCGTGTAACCTTAGCTACATCGGTGCAGTAGGTGCTTGAACGTGCTTCGAGGTAGTTGGTGGTAAAGCCTATCTGGTTGTTAATAACAATGTGCACAGAACCACCGGTTTTATACCCGGTGAGGTTGGCCATTTGCACGGCCTCGTATACTACGCCCTGGCCGGCAATGGCCGAGTCGCCATGTATGATAATGGGGGCAACTTTGGTATCGTCGCCCTGATAAGTTGAATCGATACGCGAACGTGCCATCCCGACTGTTAAAGGTGTAACAGCTTCGAGGTGCGATGGATTGGGTAGTAAGCTTAGCCTGACTTTTTTCCCGTAGTCGGTTGTGATTTCATTCTCATAACCGAGGTGATATTTTACATCACCCAACGAAATGTCACCACTATATTCTTTTCCGAAGAATTCGCGGAAGATATCTTCATAAGGTTTTTCAATAATATTGGCCAGCACATTTAAGCGGCCCCGGTGGGCCATGCCAATAACAAACTCTGATATGCCCAGCTCGGAACCTTTTTCGATAATGGCATCCAGTGCCGGAATCATGGCTTCGCTTCCTTCGAGCGAAAAACGTTTTTGACCTACAAACTTCTTATGGATGAAATTTTCGAAGCCAACGGCCTGTTTCAGGTGGTCGTAAATATGAAGGCTTTCTTCGGGTTTGAATTCCTGTCGGTTGCGGGTGCTTTCCATTTTGCGTTTAAGCCAGTCAACTACCTCGGGATTACGCATGTAGAGGTATTCAACGCCCACCGATTCGCAATAAGTATCTTCTAAGTGTTCTATTATTTCTTTTAACGTTGCCGGGCCGAGGCCAATTTCACTGCCGGCTTCAACTATTTCGTTAAGATCGTTTTCTTTAAGACCGAAGTTCTCAATATCGAGTGTAGGCGTATATTTTCGACGTGTACGTACCGGGTTCGTACGGGTAAACAAATGTCCACGCTGACGGTAGCCCTGTATGATATTGAGTATTTTAAACTCTCTGTCGATATTTATACACTCAGAACGCTTTAGCCTTTTCGAGAAATTTTCGGAAGCTAATTCAAATCCCTTAAAAAAATTGACCCAACTTTCGTCGAGGTCATCCGGGGTGTTTTTATAATCTTGATACAGAGCTTCAATGGCCTCTGTATCAAGATTGTTGACAGGTGATTCTGATTTTTGCATAGTAAACAATCGAAATGATATGATTTACTATTAAAGACATTTAAATCGCCTGTTTTGTTTACTGCTACACTGATTTTTTTAATTAGGGGTCAGGTTTTAGGTTTCAGGTTTCAAGTTTCAGGTTACAGGTTGTCAGGTCTAATGATCCTATTCACCAATTACCAATGACTCCATTTACCAATGACTAAACTTTAGTCTTCCTCGATTATTAAAACTTTTTCAATTTCGTCGCCCTGGCTTATTTTATCGATAACGTCGAGCCCCTCGTAAACTTTGCCAAAACATGTGTGTTTGCGGTCGAGGTGTGCTGTGTTTTCGCGGCTGTGGCAGATAAAAAATTGTGAACCACCGGTGTCGCGGCCTGCATGTGCCATTGATAAAACACCGCGGTCGTGGTACTGGTTATCGCCATCGAGTTCGCACTTGATGTTGTATCCGGGACCACCGGCACCTGTTCCATCGGGGCATCCACCCTGAATTACAAAATTGGGTATTACGCGGTGAAAGTTGAGTCCGTCGTAAAATCCATCTTCCGATAATTTTACAAAGTTGGCAACTGTTCCGGGGGCATCTTTCTCGTAAAATTTAATTTTCATTACACCTTTGCTGGTGTGCATTTCTGCTTTAAGCATGTTGTTTTATTTTTTGATTATGGCGACAAATATACAACGAAAGTGGGTGAATTGCTACATTGTTAGCTATAATGGCATTGTGGCTCATCAGAAAAAGTTGAGCGAAGAAACGGGCAGGGTGGAGGCGGTTAGCTGGCTGAGATGTTTGCTGATGTTGAGCGGGTGTGCAGGAGCGACCAGAGTGAGCTACCTGCACACCCTGCGAAACACAGCAAACATAAAGGCACTATGAGCCGTAGCCCGTAGCCCGCCTAATGATTTTCACCTTTGAAATTATTTAAAATACATCTATCTTTGATTATTTTTATGCATCTTTATAAACTGTTAATTCAAATAAGCCATTTCTGATATGATTTTCGGATATAAAATAAAAGATACTGATACCATTGAGAAGCATCGCGAACAGCTTTGGAACGATTATCAAACATATAATAAAGTTGAAGAGTCGGA
>JAQIDF010000130.1 GCA_027858145.1 Prolixibacteraceae bacterium
TTATGCTTCGGGGATGTTTGAGAGTCATGTAAACGAAAGGCGCTTTGCCAACCTTATGACGCTGTCAAAAAAGTATCATGGCGAATTTAACCTTGAGCATTTGCGGGAAGCGATGCATGCAGCACGGCAATTGAACGAGAACCTGCAATGCGTTTTGTTCGAACCGGCAAAAATGAAGATGCATGTGAGCATGAACAGAGTCCCCGCATCGGCCGGGCCTTTTACCAAGTTTGATGTGGAGAAGCTTTTAAATGAATGAGCAAAGCAACAGGAAGCAATCGACATCAATTGCTTCCTGTTGTCTTCAACCGCTTATTTTTGTTTTTTTATACGTTTAAAATTTATAATTTGTTCCATAGCTTAATTCTAAATTTGAGAACATATGAAACCGCTTCGCGCTCACATGCCCCGATGGCCATCGGGGTTAATCATTGCCTTTGGCGAACTTTTGATTAAAAAAGTTCATGTTCGTTTCAAAATACTACAACTCAAACACACCGGTTTTTTCTAAAAACTTTTTTCCTGCATCTGTTTTCTCAATTACAAGAGTGCCGGTAATCTTCGGGCCATTTTGTTTGCTTTCATCGGTAATGGTAACTTTTTCGCGTGGCCCGCGGTTTTTGTGCAGGTTCCACATGTGTCCACCACTGGCTTCCATACCAATTTGTTTCATTTCAACTTTCAGTTTGTCTCCATCGGTACGGGCAACAAGGTAGTCCTGGGTGTTAACAATTTCACGGCCCCACGATGAACCATGAACAACCTGCCATATCCCGTCAGCTTCCAGTATCGTCACATCGTGAAACTCACCACACAGGTATAGGTCAACGTCGTATTTTTTCATCGACTGGTAAAAAGGGTTTTCGCGTCCGTTGTGCAGCATAATGGCACTTGATGAACGGGCTTTAATTTCGCCCCATACCGGCACATGGCCTTGTATAATTTTAAATTTGGCATCGCTGTTTTGCTCCATAACTTCATTAAACCATTGAAGCTGTTTACCAGTAACAGTGGCTACCATTGAATCGTTAATGATTTCGAAGGTTTCAACAGTTACAACCAGTACGTCGCCTTCGCGTACATAATATGCCAGGCCTTTTTTGTTTTCAGGGCCGTTTTGTGGCATTTGCAACATGCTGTTATAAATGTTTTCGAGGTGGGGTACCAGTTCCAGTTTTTCGGCCGGCCAGGGATCGTCCCCCAGCTCATGATCGCCAACAGCGGTGTAGTAGGTTAGACCGTGTTTTTCGAGGTGCCGTTTCCAGCTCGAGTAGTAGAGTGTTCCCATTTGCTCAACACATTGGGGCGATTCCCACCAGTGACCGTTGACCAAATCGCCGGCAACTAAAACAAAGTTAGGTTCTTCGCGGGTAACTTCGTTTAGGAAAAAATCAACGGCATCGTCCCATCTTGGCCAGGGGGCGGGTACGTCAAAGTTGAAAAAGTCGGGGAAACTTACAAATGTTACTTCGCTTGTTGATTGTGTTTTTGTTTCAGAACACGATACAAGACTAATGCCCAGTATCAGCATGGCTGTCAGGTAGTTCAATGTTTTCATCTTTTAATCTTTGAGTTTAGCAATACAATTTCTGATGCACATATACAGAAATTTCTTTTCAAAGATAATAATTTGGCAAGTTTTTTCAGGTATGTCAGAAGAACATCAATCAGCACAATGGCAAGCCTGGTTAAATTGTAAAAATGGACCGTAGCATGGGCTATGCTTAATTTTTACGTCTTGTCTAAACAAATTTTCAGGGTGTTGCAAAACTGAAAGCAGGTGTAGTTGGCCGTAATGGTGAGCACCTGAAACTCGATTTGGTAGAACCCAATGATTCATCAAAACGGTTCCCGGGGATAGCTTTTTCTCAGTCCGAAAAATATTCGCTTATCTCAAAGGGAATACCTTTTGATGTTTGCTTTTCTATTACCGAAAATGTATTCAGGGGGCGCACTTCTACACAACTGATGATTCGTGATATTCGCGAGCGTCAATCAGATGAATAACGCAGATAAGTCTTTCATTTCCTTGACTACAGCGGCTCCTGTTTCGAGCAACTTACTTTCAGAAT
>JAQIDF010000199.1 GCA_027858145.1 Prolixibacteraceae bacterium
TAAACTCAATGAATTGCGAGGGGCATTAAATTTTTGGCAAGAACAGAATGGCGATATGGGGAGTATACCCGAGTCGGATCTTTTTTATTCGATGTGGCCTGACGGTAAACAGCCGCAAACACAAGCTCCCGTTGTGAAAATTGAAGGTCATAAGGTGTTCTTAGAATGTGCTACACCGGGGGCGTCAATCGCATTCATTATTGCCGATGAAGCCATTGAACCTGGTTTAGAAAGTGGATGGCAATTGTATCACGAACCAATTAAAGCTCAAAAAGGTAAAATATTGTATGTATTGGGAGTCCGTATCGGATATAGAGATAGTGATATTGAGAAAACTCAGTTATAGAGCATTTATGAGACTAACTATTTGAAAACATGAATTACAAAGTTTTAAAGATTTTAATGATTGGGATACCAATCTTATTCATAACATCCAGCCTGAAGGCTCAGGATGCTGGTTTTTTTCTTAACGACTGGCAAGAAAAAACAGCAGAGGTGCCTGCGTTTGACCTGGTAGAAAAACCGGAAAGCGATCCTTCTGTTACCATTTCGGTGGATGTTAAACATGAAATAAACAAAGTACCCAAATACATATATGGAAACAATGCGGTTGTATGGGATAGTGGACTTCGGCAAAATGCTACAGCCATGAAAGACCTTAAAAACCTAAATCCACATGTGTTAAGATGGCCTGGAGGAAACCTTTCCAATAATTATTTCTGGAATCTTTCATCGTCAAATGCACCTGCCGATATTCCTGAAAGCATTGATCCATGGTTTGGACAAAACACGCAAAACTGGCAGACTTCAACCGACCAATATTATGATTTGCTTGCAGAAACAAACAGTACAGGCATCATTTGTGTGAATTACAGCTATGCACGCTATGGCACCGGCCCTGATCCGGTAGCGAAAGCAGCTCACATGGCAGCCGAATGGGTGCGATACGATAATGGACGATCCGGGTTCTGGGAAATAGGAAACGAAAATTTTGGAAACTGGCAATCTGGTTATATAATAGATACAGCTTTAAATAACGATGGGCAACCAGAATATATTAGCGGCGAGCTTTACGGACAGCACTGCAAAGTATTTATCGATTCTATGCGTGCTGCCGCAGCCGAAATTGGTGTTGATATTAAAATTGGTGTTGTAGCGTTTGATGCCGAAACTTCATGGGATCCGATTCAAACTGTATGGAACGAGGGCATGATGGAACAGGTAGGCGACCTGGCCGATTTTCTGGTGGTACACTCTTATTTCACACCATACGATGAAAATTCCACGGTGAGCACCATCTTAAATTCACATGATGTTCCACAGGAAATCATGGCTGCCATGGTAGCTGATATGGCTGAGGCCGGTAAACCAATGATTCCGTTAGCCATGACTGAGTGGAACATATTTGCTGAAGGCAGCATGCAAATGGTATCGTACGTAAATGGCATGCTTGCTACGATTGTACTGGGCGAATATGCAAAAAATGGCTACGGACTTGCAGCCCGCTGGGATTTAACCAACGGATGGAGTAATGGTAATGATCATGGCATGTTTTCTGTTGGCGGTGAGCCTGGTGTGGATCCATATAACCCACGTCCAGTATTTTTCTACATGACCTATTTCCAAAAATATTTTGGTGATCGAATGATTGAATCCAGTGTAACCGGAAACTCAAAAGTACTCGCGTTTGCTTCGAAGTTTGATTCTGGTGAAACCGGCATGGTAATCATTAACAAAAGCCGAAAAGATGAAACAGTGCATATTGAATTTGACAACTTTATTCCCGGTGCTCAATATTATTATCATGTGCTCACCGGTGGCGATGACAATGGCGATTTTTCAAGAAAAGTATTTTTAAACGGACAAGGCACTAACGAACAGGGTGGTGGCCCCGATAATTATGAAGATATAAAAGCTTTTGCTTCAAAAACCGATGGGGGCATTGTTGTAGACCTGCCTGCCCTGTCTGTCGTATATCTTATGGTTGATAAAACACCTCCTCCGTCGTATGTTTATTCCAGGATTGATGCAAATGCAGCCATAATTTCAGTTGATCTTACTGATAACGTTATGCTGGCCGACAACCCGGCCGGCTTTGAGGTTATCATTAATGAAACAACCGCTGTTGGCATAACCAGAATTGAACCCGACCCTGAGAATGCAAAACGGGTATACATATACCTTGATCAAAATATATTGACAACAGATGAGATGACCCTTTCATATAGTGGCAGCGACATCATGTCAAAAGCAGGTAGTGTCCCCCTTATTGCATTCTCTAACGCAACAGTTGATAACCTGCTCCCCGGGTCTGCTCCCCGGCTACTCGGAGCAACCACTAACTCCGATGGGAATCAGATTCAATTGGCTTTTAATAAAAAAATGACACTGCATTCTTCTTCTCTTGAATCATTTGACCTGTTTGCCATGGGCGATCCAGACCTCACGTTGAATTTATCAGATATAGCTGTGGATGAAGCTGATTCTTCAAAACTTTTTATCACTTCTTCTGAGAATCTTTATGCCGGGTACCGCTTGGCACTTTCTTACCATGGATCAGGTTTAGAATCTGTTGATGGAGGCGTGTTGGGTGCCTTTGATACGGTTTCGATCATCAACCTTGCTCCGGGAATGCCTCCCGAAATACTGTCGGCCAAGGTAACAAATTATGGTTTTGCTATTGTTGTTGAATTTAACAAACCCCTGAATGACGTATCAAACCACACCGCTTTGTTTACTGCGGCCGTGAACAATGAATCATACACCATTAATGCAATACAATCAGAAGAACAAATCCTCACCCTGTTGTTGGATAGTAACATAAAATATGGTGACGAAGTAACCCTAAGTTATGAGGGAACAGAAATATCTGCTACCGATAGGGGCAAGCTGGCTCCTTTTAGCGATTTGGCTGTGGATAACTTGCTCACCGAACCCACGGTATACAATATTCCGGGTATTATTGACGCGGAACAGTTTACGATTAACATGGGTATGGCAACGGAAGCAACAACCGATGTTGGTGGTGGCAATAATCTGGGGAATATTGATGCTGGTGATTGGGTAGAATACGAAATAAATGTTATTCGCACAGGATTTTATACCGGGTTATTACGCGTGGCTGCTAATAGTCAAACCGGGCTGATGGTCATACAAACACCCGATGGGGATGTGCTTGATCAAGACACAGTAAGCATACCGATAACTGGCGGATGGCAAACATGGGAATCGGTGCCTGTTGAAATCATTCTTCATGAAGACCCGCAACAACTGCGATTTAAAGCCCTGACGCCATATTATAACATCAACTGGTTAAGTCTGAAATTCGACAGAACACTGGAAGCAAACGTGATCAGTGCCATGTCAGATGAAACAGGAAACACCATCTCCATTGCATTCGATCGATCAATTGTGGCTCCTTCCACCGGGGAAGAAAACGCTTTTCAGGTTATGGCTGATGGAATCCATCTCGATATAGAACAGGTACTCTTGAATGATCACGCCGACAGTATTATCGAATTGACACTCGAAACACCACTCGCTGTCGATAACGACATTATAACAGTAGCGTACACCCCGGGAACCCTTACTGATACAGATAATATTTCTGTTCCGGCATTTTCGGATATAACAGTACTCAACAATGTAATCACATTTGTTGAAAATATTCCATTACCAGACATGGAATTATTTCCAAATCCTTTTGATGATCAACTAACGATAATAAGCTCAAATCAGAAAATAATTGCAGTTGAACTTTTTGACATCACCGGAAAACAACAGTTTTATAAAGAATACAACTCACCACAAGAACGAGTTAAACTCACAATCGATTTACCATCAGGGCTGTATTTGGTAAAAGCCACAGTTAGCCATGGAGTATTGTTAACAAGGGTGGTTGTGAAATTGTAAGGCATTAATTCAAACTATTGCAGCAGGTATAAATAAATATTCTATGATACGGACATTCATTGCAGTTTTCACACTACTTTTTTCATACACAACAATGGCTCAAAGCGGCGATATTGAGTCGATAGAAAAATCATTATCTAACCGGGATGACATCGTTTTCTACGGAAGTTTTGACAATGGATTTAATAATTCTGAATGGGAATCTGGCTGGGGAATACAATGGGACAACAGGGCCTCAGCCTGTGAAATTATCAGTAACTCATTTAATGGTAGTAAAGCACTTCGTGTGAATTATCCAAAAGGCGGAGTTGGCCCCGGTGAAACGGGAGCCCAGTTTCCGATTGTCCTTAGGGATATGAAGAATAACAACGAAGGTCATTACAATGAGTTGTACCTGCGTTACTATGTGAAATTTGAGGAAGGATTTGATTTTAATAAAGGCGGGAAACTTCCCGGTTTAATGGGGGGCGGAGATTCATGGAGCCGGTCTGGTGGCAATCAGCCCGATGGGACAAACGGCTGGACGCTACGTTTTATGTGGCGATCGGGTGGCGAACTGGTGGTTTATGCCTATGTTCCTAAAAGTGAAAATGGTAAATGGGGTGCCGAAGTTTGGGGACAAGATATTACGACCAACGTAGAAGCACAACCCGGTGAATGGCACTGCATCGAAGAATATGTGAATATTGGCACTGCCGGTAATGACGATGGTCGGCTGAAGGTTTGGGTTGACGGAGAACAGAAGATTGATATTGACGATATGCGTTTCTGGAACGAAGAAAACGACAACGGCAAAATTGGTGGCGTTTACTTCTCAACTTTTCATGGAGGGAATTCAGAAGACTGGGCACCTGCCAATGACAGTTATGCTCAGTTTGATGGTTTTGTTTTAGCAAAAAACCGGGTTGGTGTTTATGAGGAAAGCAGTTTTTCTGAGGCTTTGAATTCTATTCAGCCTGAAAATCTAAATATCTATCGGAATCCTTCAAGTGGAAATTATATTGTAGAATTTTCGAATCAAGAATCCGGAATTGCTCAACTGAAAGTCTTTTCATTGTCTGGTCAACGGTTGAAGACAGTAGACAAATTTTTTCAGGCCGGTGAAAAATGTACGATTGAAGTGGATCTGGACTTAATTCAAAACGAATTATACTTGTTTCGATTTACAAATGACGGACGCTCCCGGGTTGTGAAAATGATTCATTAGAACTATTTTTTAAAAAATTAATGAACACAAAGCCACGAAGAATGCAAGGTTTATTCTTTGTGTTCTTCGTGGCTTTGCGGGCAAATAATTCGTATTCCTATGAATTGCATAATGGGTATTAAAAGATATTCATTTTACAACAGTTCTTAATTTTTTTAAGCTATTGACAGTGAGTTGTTTATGTCTTCCGCACTTCTTTTCAGGATCCATCTAACGACCAGATAATCAGTAGTTGTTTTTTAACTTGGGTGTTGCAACGTTTTTACAGGTTTTGGTTCTTTAAAGCCTCTAGCCGGCAGGGCTTTTACTTTTCTCTTGAAAAGAAAAGTAAACAATCCCGATGTCCATCGGGACAGCTTCCCGCCCTTACTAAGGTTTTGTTTCAATTCTAATGAAATTTATTTGAAGGCCACAGCGCAGTACAAAGTTTAAGTTCAC
>JAQIDF010000225.1 GCA_027858145.1 Prolixibacteraceae bacterium
GACAATGCTAGCAAATGATAAATCTAAAAAACTAAGCAAAAAATCAAAACGAATGAAAGCTGCTTTGGACTACAAATATAGAGAGACTATCTTAAAATTTTGAATGCTTTTGCCCTGATTGCTGCAGTTACGGTTGATATACTGGCTGCAGCAAACGAAATCCCTGCAAAACTTGTTTCTCTTCTTAAATTTAATCCTGCTGCCACGCAGAAACCTGTTGTTAATGAAAAAGACAAAAGTAGTATTGAAAAAATAGTCATATTACTTCGGGAACAAACAGGGCATGATTTCTCTTTTTATAAGAAAAACACCCTGTTTAGACGTATTGAAAGGCGCATGGGTATTCATCAATTAGATAAAATTGCCAGTTATGTCCGCTTCCTGCAGGAAAACCCAAAAGAGTTGGATATACTTTTCAAAGAGTTGTTGATTGGTGTGACTAATTTCTTTCGTGATGCAGCAGTGTGGAAAATGCTAAAAGAAAAAGTGCTGCCCGATTTGTTAAATGAATTGCCAAACGGACATGTACTGAGGGTTTGGATTGCAGGCTGTTCGACAGGAGAAGAAGCCTATTCGTTTGCAATTATCTTTAAAGAAGCCTACGAAAAGGTGAAGCATAGTAAAAATTTAACTTTACAAATATTTGCCAGCGATATAGATAAGGATGCCATTGAGATAGCCAGAAATGGGATTTTCAGTTCAAATATCATTGCAGATGTGTCGCCAAAGCGATTAAGTACGTTTTTCACAACCAGCGATACCAATTATTGTGTGAATACTTCCATACGTGAAATGATAGTTTTTGCACCACATGATGTGATAAAAGACCCCCCTTTCACCAAACTGGATTTTCTATTGTGTCGTAATTTATTGATATACCTGGAGTCTGAATTACAGAAAAAACTGATGAACCTGTTTCATTACAGTCTTAATGCAGGCGGATTCATGCTGCTTGGCAGTGCAGAACATATTAACTCACAGGGCAGGTTATTTACTACCATTGATGCAAAATTAAAATTCTACAAACGCTCCGTAACTTCAGAAGAGATTAAACAGTTGGATTTCCCCAGTTCCTTTTCTCATTCAACTAAACGTTTGCAGGGAGATATTTTACCTGCTAAAGCGGTTGAGAATATTCAGACCTTTGCCGACCAATTATTACTTCAACATTTTGCACCAGCAAGCGTACTTATAAATCAGGAAGGTGATATACTCTATATTACTGGCAGTACAGGTAAGTACATAGAACCTGCAGCAGGAAAAGCAAACATGAACATTTATGCCATGGCTCGTGAGGGTTTGCGTAACGAATTATCGGGTGCTATCCGAAAGGCAAAACTAAATTATGAACCAGTTATTTTACGAAATATAAAAATAGGGAATAATGGAGGTGCTCAATTTGTAGATGTTACTTTTCAAGCCACAGAAAAACCCGATGCATATAAAGGAACAATAATGATAGTTTTTGCAGACGTGATTGCCCTTCCAAAACAAGTAAGCAGAAAATCGAAAACTGGAAAACAAATCAAAGATACCCTTGAGCAGGAATCTCAAATTGAATTACAACGTGCCCTTGAAGAGTTGCAAAGCACACGGGAAGAAATGCAGACTTCGCAGGAAGAGTTGAAGTCAACAAACGAGGAACTGCAGTCCACCAATGAAGAACTGCAATCTACAAACGAGGAACTCACCACATCGAGGGAAGAAATGCAAAGTATGAACGAAGAACTACAAACCGTAAATAATGAACTGCAAAGCAAGGTTGCTGAATTTAGTGAGGCTAATAACGACATGAAAAACCTGCTCAATAGTACCGATATTGCTACCTTGTTTGTCGACAGAGAATTGAATATCAGAAGATTTACCGACAAATTAACTAATATAATCAAACTACGACCAATAGATATTGGCAGACCTTTTACCGAAATGGTATCTGATTTGCAATATCCCGAAATTGCTAACAATGCCAGAGAAGTATTGCGTACGCTAATATTTAAAGAAACTGATATTTCAACAAACGATGGCAGGTGGTTTACGATTCGTATTATGCCTTATAGAACACTGGATGATAAAATTGAAGGTCTGGTGATAACATTTATCGATATTACTGTAGCCAAAAAACTGGAAGCCGAATTAGCCCTTGTCAATAGTAAAGAAAGAAAAAAACGTGCAGATGAACTAATAATTGCCAATAAAGAACTTACGCATCAAGACAAAGAGAAACAAAAACGGGCAGATGAATTAGTCATTGCCAAAAAAGAACTTGCGTTTGAAGACAAAGAAAAAGAAATTCGTGAAGACGATTTAATTATTGCCAACAAAGAACTTGCCTTGCAAAACAAAGAAAAGAAAAGATTGGAAGCGGAATTAAATCGTGTAACTGAAATATTAAAAAAACATAATCTGTAAAATGCATGAAGAAGAAGCCACAAACGCCTCTTACAGAAGGTGAGATATTACGCCAGAAGGCAGAAGAGCAACTGAAAAGGAAGTCGTCAAAAACGGATTTAAAACGTTCTGAAGAAGATGCTCAGAAAGTTGTTAATGAGTTGCAGGTACACCAGATAGAACTGGAAATTCAGAATGAAGAACTCGTGCAGGCAAATGTTGATGAAGGTGTTGCTACACAAAAATATGCTGAATTATATGACTTTGCACCATCGGGATATTTTACACTTTCCAAAGAAGGTAAAATCACCATGTTAAACCTCAAAGGTGCAAGTATGCTTGGCAAGGAACGGCAGAGGTTAATAAACAATACGTTTGGTCTTCTTGTATCTCATAACACAAGACAAATATTCAATAACTTTCTCAGCAAAGCATTTGAGGGCAAACAAGATGAATCATGTGAGGTTACAATTTCAATAGATGACAACAAACAACCTTTGTATGTCATTCTTACAGGTCATGTTCCCGAAAATAGCGGAGAATGCCAGATGACAATGGTTGATATCACCAAGCGCAAACAGGCTGAGGAAGCACTTCATCATAGTTATGTATTCAATGAGACAATACTTAAAACCATTCCCTTCGGAATGGATATTGTTGATGAATCAGGAACAGTTTTATTCCAAAGTGATAGTTTAAAAAAAATCTTTGGAGAGAGTGCGATTGGTCAAAAATGCTGGGATTTGTACAGAGATGATAAAAAACAATGCAGTGATTGTCCGTTATTCAAAGGTATTACTATTGATGAAACAGATGTTTATGAGTCGCATGGTATTCGTGGTAACAGAATTTTTGATATCAGCCACACAGGTATGATGTTTGAGGGTAAAAAAGCGATGCTTGAAATATTTCAGGACATAACTGAACGCAAGCAGGCAGAAGAAGAACTAAGTATGAAAAACAGCATGCTTAACACACTCCTTGCAAATCTACATATTGGTGTGTACATGATTGAAGTCCCTTCTGGTAAGCCACTTTTGGCAAATGAGGCATCTTTTAATTTACTTGGTCGGGGGATTCTACCTGATGCACACTCCAGTACCA